>NZ_JBFRKG010000005.1:35168-96167 GCF_041469325.1 Shewanella sp. 10N.286.51.B8 | reverse complement strand
AAATGAAGTATAAATTTGGTGCCAGTAACACGTCCATGCCTCAAAACGAGTTGGTGCTAGCAATGGGATAATCAGCATAACCTTACTTTTTCTAATCGATTATGACCGCCTTACTTGTCGTCCAAATGACTGGTTGCCTATACAGGTATAACTGATTTTCTCCAAATTGAGATAATTCTGGCGCCAAAGGATGCGTAAAATGAACTTTTTACGCATCGATAATTTTGTAACATTCGAGAAAACCCATACATATCAATCTACTGCGAAATTTTTTAAAGTGTTGTATAGACCGCGTAAACAAAGACGCATTCTTTTTCCGGCAGTATTTTGAGCATTACTTACGTATTTATGAAAAATATTCGATTTACAACAATGACTTAGCGGTGGTACCTTTGAAGTTTGAATTGAGCAGCCTGGAACATTATTGTGCTGCTATTGAATAAGCTGTTAGCATCATGGAGGATTCCTCATTAAATTTTTAGTAATCATATTGTGTTTAATATCTCAAACCGCAAACTCTGAAGAATGGTTCACAAATGGCGAACCAGATAGCTCAAAAAGCTTTCAAGGCACTTCAGGTGATTTTGGTGCAATGATTTTCATGACAACAGACTCGCAAAAAATGTTAGAAAATTGGGAAGCACCAACACCGGGTTTCCATATTTTAGAATCCGAGAATGTTGAAAAAGGTCAACCAATTGAAGCTTTAGTTTTATTTAGTGGTTGTTCTGCTAATGCGGAAGGGAACTGTGTTGCTGAAGTTGATTACCAAATTCTAAAACCGGATGGAACAATCTATGCTGAATATAAAAATACTGAGCTTTGGAAAAACAAACCAGCGCTACCTAAAGGTCAATTAGGCCTTGCTATCGATCGCGTGGGTTTAATCGCTGAGAGTAATGACCCTGTTGGGGTTTATAAAGTAACTTGCGTTGTAAAAGATTTGGTAAGTGATAATAGGTTTTTTATATATTCTAGCTTCACGGTAAATGAAGCTAACAAGGCAATAAAATCGGACACGTAACAGTTGGCTCGGTTCCGCTTCGCTTCACATTTTAGCCAACTATTACTTAGCCGTTTATTGCGGCGTTATGCGCCAAAGTGTCTCCCCTAAGGTTTCTATGAATATAAATGTTACAACAGATAATTGTGCTTTCGATAAACACTATTTAATTAAAGAGTCAGCAAGTGCAGAAATCACTGTAGAGTTGGAATTTGAAAAAATTGTAAGTATGCAATCCAAAATTCAAAGGCAACGAGATTTAATCGAACTAATACACAGTGAACTTAAAAAGTTTCAGTGGGTGATTTCTGAAAGTGTAAACATAGAATTAACTTGGTATCTAGATGCTGTAGAAAGGCAAGAAACAGATAAGGTCGGTGATCTAGATAATATTACAAAACCAATTTTAGATGCTTTTACTGGAGAAAATGGTGTCCTTATTGATGATGCTCAAATAGGTTCAATCCATACTTATTGGCTATCAAGAAATGAACAAAAAGCAGATAATATAGTAAAAATAAAACTGTCTTTTAATAACGACTATTGTTTCAATAAAAGTGATTTAATTTTCATTCAATATTCTGGGGCAGTTTGCACCCCAATGAATGTAAATTTTAATGAACATATTTCTATGTTTGGTGCATTAGCAGTAATAAAAGCCAGAAAGAAGCATCGGCTAACTGCTGAAAAGCTTAAAGAGATGGGGGCAAATGCAGACCGTTATTTAGTTGTGTCTTCATATGATATGCATCGAACAAGACTGAATGGTTTTAATAGCTCAAAAATTTATAGTCTACCCAAATTTAGGCAAAAGTGTTTAGAACAAGGTTTTACTTATACTGCATTATTGAACTTACGTAAAAGCTCACGAAAAAGCGCATAACAAGCACTTTAAACGGAACAAAAACAGTTGGCTATTGTTCGTTCCTCACAAAATTATAGCCAACAATTTTTGTCCGCTTAAGTGGGCGTTATGTTTTTTCTTAGCAAATGTAGTTATCGCAAGTTTTAGAAAAGGAAGTCAAAGTTATGAAGCAACTTAAATTGCTATTGCTAGCAGTAGTCGTTGTAATGGTAGTTTTAGTACTCTCATATGAAAAAATAATTTCCAATATACTATTGCCTCAGTATATCTCCTGGGCTCATGAAACCGATGCAAAAGGCTTAGAGATCGGAACTCCGCTAGAAGAGCAGCAGTTGTTATTGGCAACAGAAATTGGAATTCAGAATCCAGAAAAAGTAAGAATTGTCTATGTTGATGCAGTTCCTTTCCCTTATGAAAACTTTGCATTAAGAGTTCTTGGAGAAGCACTTGGCTTTGTCGGTGAGGGAATAGTTAACAATGCTCAAGTGTTTGGTTATTCCATTTATACCAGAACAGGTTACGAATTAGATAAACCCAAACTGGCTCACGAGTTGGTGCATGTGTTACAAATTGAAAGGTCTAGTTTGGAAGCAGTAATTACTCAACACTTCTCTGATCTTGCAAAGTACGGTTATGAGAATGCACCTTTGGAAGTTGAGGCATTTAAAGCTAACCAGAAGTATAGCGGCGAATATTAAATAGGCATTAGCAATAGGATGTTCAAAACATAACAAACTGTTAAATATGGACAAATTTTGCTGTATCGCTTTTTGCTTTTCCGCTTCGCGGGCAAAAATCAACCCAGCAAAATTCGCCCATTAACAGAGCGTTATGTTTTTCTAGAGATATCGAGCTATGAACATTAGAGAAGCGACTAAAGCAGATTGGGAAAGCATCTGGCCAATTTTCAGTGAAATAGTGTCTGCTGGAGAAACGTATGCCTACGATCCAGAAACTACCAAGGAGCAGGCAGAGAGAATTTGGTTGGAATCACCAAGAAAGGTTTTTGTCTTCGAAGAAGAAGGGTTAACTCTAGGCACTTATTATCTGAAGACAAATCAGGCTGGGCCTGGAAATCACGTCTGTAATTGCGGTTATATGGTTTCCACTGCAGCCAGAGGCAGAGGGCTAGCTACCACAATGTGTGAGCATTCCCAGAGAGTAGCTACAGAGCTAGGGTATAAAGCTATGCAATTTAACTTTGTGGCTTCAAGCAATGAAGGTGCAATTCGTTTATGGACTAAGCTCGGGTTTGAGACTGTTGGGCAGCTTCCAAAGGCTTTTAATCACCCATCATTAGGCTATGTAAACGCGTTAGTCATGTACAAATGGCTAGTCAAACCATAATCGGGTAGCCGGAGGTATCTAGCCTCCAGCCCCCACACCACCCTGCATGCGGCTCCGCACAGGGCGGTTCCCAAAGACTTTCAGAACAGGTTGGCCGATTAGCTCCGACATATCCCAATGCTGGCTTCTGTATTATCAACGCCAACACTCCTAAACCCGGTCGGGCATGAAATATTGAGTTGCACAGGCTCCTCACTGATCTTTAGGTTCAGGCCTTCACCATGTCCCAACCATTACGATGGGCGTTCGGCTACTATGCCGTCTGCTGACTTCTGCTTAATCACATCCCGAGTTACCCCGTTATGCGCTATCGGTTTTCATCTGGTTCGCTCTTTTCAGTCGATGACGCTGAAAAGCCAAGGCACTTATAAACCAGAGCCTCACTGGTTAGCTTGTACAAAAACTTCGCGATCGCGAGTTAAGCAGATCACCCCACTCTTTATTGGTAGAGAAGGAGCATGAACTTTCTTTGCACTGCTGCATCATTTACGGTGGCCATTAGATCACGTGATTTAGTCGTCTTGTGCCAACTCATCTCTAGCCTACGCCTCATATGATGTTCTTGTTCATCAGCTCGCAAATTTGCTAGCGGCTTCCTCCAGACCAATCCTCGCGGATAAGCCCTTGCCATTCGCTAGTAGTTAACGTTTAATAACAGCATGTTAATAAACGGTGACCTTCCTACAGAGGACTTTCACCTCATTAGTTCATGCCCATGCTGGGCGTACACAAGTGCCGGCAACCGACTGCAAAAACTGTCACTTGTTTTGCTAAAAACCAGCAAAACAACCACCAGTCTTTGCAGCGGCTGCGGCAGGCGTTAGCAGTACAAGGAAAGTTTCGTGGATTCATCTAGTTTCAGAGATAAAATGCTCTCCCAAATCACCATTGGATATGATTGGGATACATTAAATAATTTCGCTGAAATCAAGCTTGTCTCAAATAATGGAGATATATCTTCATTTAAAATTTGTAGACTCACAGAATATTCACTTTACGAAGATTTTTCAGCTAGTTACATTAGTCAATGTAAACTCATTACAAAGAACTCAATGGTCTATTTAAGCTTGGATCCATACGATGAGCTTTCTAACCTCATAGATTTAGACAATGATTGTTTATGGTTTAAAGGTAGTAGCATTGAGCAAGTGTAATGTACTGCTAACAAGTTACTCAAAAGGACGTAAAACACTTGGCTTGCGCTCCTTCGTCGCTAATTTTAGCCAAGTATTTTACGCCCATTAGTAAGGCGTTATAACGATAGGAGTCAGAATTGTCTAAAGATGATATTACAAAGCTGGTAACAACAGCTTTAACATTACCAATTTTCTTTTTTTTACTTGGGTATTCTTTTGAAGGTTTAGAACTATCTTTTATGGCCTTTGCATTTTTATTGTTACTAGCCGTTGTAGGTGGTGCAATTGGTGGTGTGTATGCCTACTTTGCACATAATTTATTTTTCAAGAGCTCATTCTTTGCTGGTCTAATTCCCTCAGTTATTTTAATGTTTATTGCTATAAAAATGGATCTAGATAATTTAATTGTACTTGGCGATTTATGTTTAATTGTAGCTTGTTGGGTTACAGCTTCTGAACTTGCATTTATCAAAAATAAATCAATGAAATCATCGTTATAATCGGGTAGCCGGAGGTATCTAGCCTCCAGCCCCCACACCACCCTGCATGCGGCTCCGCACAGGGCGGTTCATTTAGAACACCTAACTTACTTTCTGGTTAGCCTATTTATTACAATAATGAACTTCGATCCATCCATCTCTTAGTGAATATAATCCTGCTTTCTTCAGATACTCATTACTCAGAGCTTGCTGTATCCCTGGCGTTTTAGAGCTACGCCAAGGGCCTTTGCTTGTGATACCACAACCAACGGCCACTTGAATTTTGACGCCACGTTTAAGTAGGTTTTGCACCTTAGTCCGTGGTTTTCGCCACTGACGCCAGTAGCACATACGTACGCGACGACGGATCCAGTGGTCTAAATCGACACACCCTTGATAAGCATTAGCGATGCCAAAATAGTTGATCCAGCCTTGCATGTATTGACGCACTTTAAACAATTGATAACCCATGCTCAGCCCCAGTTTCGGTTCGTCAGCCGCCTCATCTTTTGTTTGAAAATGTGTAATGTTTTAGCATGCCACTGGATCTTTCCTTGGTTAAAGGTAAACCCGAGGAACTTGCTTTGACTTACCTTAACCACTTGGCTTTTCTGTGTATTAACGACCAGTTTTAGCTTAGTAGCAAGATAGTGAGTAATGCTATTAAGTACCCGTTCACCTGCTCGTTGAGATTTAACCAATATGATAAAGTCGTCCGCGTAGCGGGCGAATTTATGCCCTCGGCTTTCCAGCTCTTTATCCAAACTATCCAACATAATGTTTGATAGTAAAGGCGAGAGTGGACCGCCTTGAGGTACTCCTTCAAAGCTTGCTTCAAATTGGTCGTTGACCATCACCCCTGCACGTAGGTATTTACCAATAAGCGCCAACAGACGCTTATCCTGCACCTTAGTTCTAAGTTGAGTCATCAAGAGATCATGATTAACTCGGTCAAAGAACTTAGACAGATCAACATCGACGGCAAATTTGCGTTTCTGTTTGATGATATCCCTTACTTGCAGTACCGCTTGTTTGGCATTTCTATTCGGCCTAAAACCAAAGCTGTTAGTCGAGAAGAATGGGTCAAACAGTGGCGTGAGTATTTGAGCTATCGCTTGCTGTATCACACGGTCAATGACGTTAGGGATCCCCAATTTGCGTATACCGCCATCGGGTTTGTCGATCTCAACACGCCTTACTGCTGAGGGCTTATACTCACCTCGCTCTAATTGAGATTTACACTGTTGCCAGCCGCCTTGTTGCATCCAAAGCGGGAAAGCTTCGATGGTCATGCCATCGATGCCTGGTGCGCCTTTATTGGCTTTAACTTGACGCCACGCTCGGTGTAGATTTTCAGGTTCGAGTAGTTGCTGGAATAAATCGCTGTTGAAGGCGGGTTGCAGATCAATACGCTGCTGATAGTAATCGTCTGGCGACGTAGTGGGTATCGACAAGTTTGACAAGACTCCTCCTTCTTCTGAATGTTCAGGCCTTCACCATATCCCATCCATTACGATGGGCGTTGGGCTACTCGGCAACTGCTCCTGCGTTGCTCTACCTCCTGCATCCATGCAGTCGTATGCCGTCTGCTGAAATCTCCATGGAAGGAGTGAATGCCAAAAAATGTCGGGAACATTTTAGGTCTTCTGCTTAATCACATGCCAAGTTACCCCGTCATGCGCTATCGGTTTCCATCTGATTCGCTCTTTTCAGTCGATGGCGCTGAAAAGCCAAGGCACTTATAAACCAAAGTCTTACTGGTTAGCTTGTACAAAAACTTCGCGATCGCGAGTTAAGCAGATCTCCCCACTCTTTATTGGTAGATAAGAGCATGAACTTTCTTTGCACTGCTGCATCATTTACGGTGGCCATTAGATCACGTGATTTCGTCGTCTTGTACCCTTGCTTCGCGGGGCAGACCCTGCCAACTCATCTCTAGCCTACGCCTCATATGATGTTCTTGTTCATCAGCTCGCCTGTTGCCGATAAAAAAGTGCTAGCGGCTTCCTCCAGACCAATCCTCGCGGATAAGCCCTTGCCATTCGCTAGTAGTTAACGTTTAATAACAGCATGTTAATAAACGGTGACCTTCCTACAGAGGACTTTCACCTCATTAGTTCATGCCCATGCTGGGCGTACACAAGTCACTGCACTCGGAAATTTTACTCGCTTCGCTCCCAAAATTCCGGTGAGTGAGGCGTTAGAGGACCTTTTAAATGAAATGGATGTATTTACTTACTTTGGTTATTTCTTTGAATGCTCACGCAATTGTTATAAGGCATGACGTACCAGATCAAAAATATCAAGACGCCGCAAAAAGCGATAATTCAACTGTTACATTTTATGGGATTTATCAGGGTGAGGAAATCGTCGAAGGTACGGGTGCACTTATCGCTAGAGATTGGGTTGTTACAGCGGCGCACGTTGCTAAATACTTAAAGAAAGATGGAAAAGTACTGTTCAAAAACTCTCAACATAAAATTGAACAAGTAGTAAGCCATCCGTTGTGGGAGGATAAAAAATTCCCAAACGATATAGCTCTTGTCAAATTGACCAAGCCAATCGAGTCTGCAACGATTGCTAGTCTGTATACGTCTAGCAACGAAATTGGAAAAACAGCAACTTTTATTGGTCGTGGGGATCATGGCAATGGTCTCACTGGAGTAACTGGTGCAGACGGCAAAATCAGACTGGCAAAGAACCAAGTTGATAGTGCGGAAGATCAATGGATAAGGTTTATTTTCGAACAAGGAGATACAGCTCTGCCTTTGGAAGGAATAAGCGGCCCCGGAGACTCGGGAGGGCCTGCTTATGTGAATTTGGACGGGCAATTATACATTATTGGTGTTAGTTCATGGCAGAACGCGGAACCCACTGAGTGGAGAGAGGCCAGATATGGAGTTATCGAAAACTATTCAAGAATTTCACACTTTAAAGAGTGGATTAAAAAAACAGTGGCGGGCGGGGTCCTCTAACAAAACGCTTAACTCGCTCACTTCGTTCACTGGGACAGTAACGCAGCGGCGCTCCGCGATTATGCCGCTACGTCACTGCCCGTTAGCTTAGCGTTATATTTCTAGGAGAACATGTGCTCAATCGTGCAGCCTTAATATTAAGATATAAACAACCCGCAGTTGATTGGGTTAATAAAGCAGATCCATATAACTCCCCAGGGTTGACACTAGATTCAGCTAACGAAGATTTAAATGTTTATCTTATCTCAAACGAAGACTCTGATGATCCCGAGTCATTACAACGATGGATTAAGTTAAACTTAGATTTACTATTCATTGACGAATTAAGTGGGTGGTATACTGATGAATCTCTGTGGCCAAAAACTAGAAATATGAAACTTTTTAATAGTTGGTTCTCTGTAGAGTGTCATACAGTTCTCAATGACACAGTAGGTACACCGTTCGTTGACGACGAAATATAACAAGAATTTAAAGCGGGACTGCTAACAGTTTGCTCGGTTTCGCTTCGCTACACATTTTAGCAAACAAATTTTTAGCCCCTTAACGTGGGCGTTAATTCATCGAAATTTTAATCTGAAACTCACAGATAGAGTTAAATGTCTAACGCGTTTCTATCCAGAAATGAGTTAGCAATACTCTCCACACAAGTCCCATCCAATAAAAAGGCGACCATTTGGTCGCCTTTTTGCTGTTAACTCAATCTAGGTTAAGTGAAGCTTAACCTAACTTAACCCGTGCATTGCGGAACATACGCATCCATGGGCTGTCTTCGCCCCATTCATCTGGATGCCAAGAGTTGGCAACGGTTCTGAATACTCGTTCTGGATGCGGCATCATAATCGTCACTCGGCCATCAGTGGTAGTTAATGCGGTAATCGCATTTGGCGAACCATTGGGGTTTTGTGGGTATTGGGTTGCTATAGCGCCATTACCGTCAACGTAACGCAGTGCCACTGTGCCTGTCGCTTCAGCGGCGGCTAAGGCTTCAACTGACTTAAACTCAGCGCGGCCTTCACCGTGTGATACTGCGATTGGCATACGTGAACCTTGCATACCTTCAAAGAAGATTGATGGGCTCTTTTGTACTTCAACCAAACTCGCACGTGCTTCAAAACGTTCTGAACGGTTACGGACAAAGTGTGGCCAATGCTCACTTCCTGGAATGATTTCTTTCAGGTTAGATAACATCTGACAACCGTTACATACACCTAATGCTAAAGTGCCATCACGTTCAAAGAACTGTGAGAACTCACTGCGAGCACGGTCGTTAAATAAGATTGACTTAGCCCAACCTTCACCTGCGCCCAGTACATCACCGTAAGAGAATCCACCACAAGCCACTAGGCCTTGGAATTCTTCTAGGTTGATGCGACCCGATAAGATGTCAGACATATGCACGTCGCGGCTTTCGAAACCTGCGCGATCAAAGGCTGCTGCCATTTCAACGTGGGAGTTAACCCCTTGCTCACGGATAATCGCCATCTTAGGTGCGACACCTTTTAAGATAAATGGCGCGGCAACGTCTTCGCTTGGGTTAAAGCGTAAATCAACTGTAAGACCTGGGTCTTTGGCTTGCTGCTTAAGTTCAAACTCTTCTTTAGCACATTCAGGATTGTCACGTAGTGACTGCATGCGATAAGTGGTTTCAGACCACATGGTGCGCAGTGCTACGCGGCTGTCACTAAATACTGGCGTCTGGCCATCAACGATAGTGATTTGATCATCTTGGGTGAGCTTGGCAATATATTGGCAAGACACGCCCACGGCAGCGAACTGAGCTTGAATGTTAGCTGAATCAGCTTTAGACACCTGAATAACCGCGCCTAACTCTTCATTAAACAAGCGCTCAAGGTCTGTGCCTTTAAGTGCTGCTAAATCAATATTAAGGCCGGTATTACCCGCAAATGCCATTTCCACTAGTGTCGTGAATAAACCGCCGTCACTGCGGTCATGATAAGCAATGACTTTTTGAGCAGCGACTAATGGCTGAATCACTTCAAAGAAGCCACGTAAGCTTGCTGCATCATCTAAGTCTGGCGCCACATCACCTAACTGGCTGTAAACTTGCGCTAAACAAGAACCGCCTAAACGGTTTTGACCATTAGCCAAATCAATCAGTAACAGTTCTGTATCGCCTTTATCAGTGCGAAGCTCTGGAGTCACAGTGTTGCGAATGTCTTTGACCACACCGAATGCAGTGATAACCAGTGACATTGGTGAAGTAACAGCTTTATCTTCACCGGCTTCGTTCCACGCAGTTTTCATCGACATTGAGTCTTTACCCACTGGGATAGTTAACTCAAGTTCAGGACAAAGCTCTTCACCCACTGCTTTTACTGCTTCATAAAGACCGGCATCTTCACCTGGGTGACCTGCTGCCGACATCCAGTTAGCTGATAATTTAATATGCTTGAATGAACCAATATCAGTACCCGCAATGTTTAAGATTGACTCGGCGACGGCCATACGAGCTGAAGCGCCAAAATCAAGTAATGCTAATGGAGTACGTTCACCAATAGACATGGCTTCACCGGCGTAGCTGTCATAACTTGCTGCAGTTACGGCACAATCAGCAACAGGAACCTGCCAAGGTCCAACCATTTGGTCACGGTTAACTAAACCTGTTACCGAGCGGTCACCAATGGTGATAAGGAAAGACTTATCGGCCACAGTTGGTAAATGCAAGATGCGCGATACCGCTTCTTTAAGGTCAATATTAGCGGTTTCGAGCGCTGAAAACTCAGCATTGGCAGTGACCACATCGCGGCTCATTTTAGGTGCTTTACCTAATAAAACCTCAAGGGGTAAATCAATTGGCTTGTTGTCAAAGTGGCTATCTTCAAGGGTGAGGTGCTGCTCTTCAGTTGCATCACCTACCACAGAAAACGGCGCACGTTCACGCTCACAAATTTTCTTGAAGGTTTCTAAATTCTCAGGTGCCACAGACAGAACATAACGTTCTTGAGATTCGTTACACCAGATCTCAAGTGGGCTCATGCCCGGCTCATCAGATGGTACGTTACGTAAATTAAACAATGCGCCTCTGTCGGCATCATTCACCAGCTCAGGGAAGGCATTTGATAAACCGCCCGCGCCCACATCGTGAATAAATTGAATTGGGTTATCGTCACCCATCTGCCAGCAACGGTCGATCACTTCCTGACAACGACGTTCCATTTCTGGGTTTTCACGTTGTACAGAAGCAAAATCTAAGTCTTCACTTGATTGACCAGAGGCCATTGATGACGCAGCGCCGCCGCCTAAACCAATGTTCATTGCAGGGCCGCCAAGTACAATCAGCTTAGCGCCAACGGTAATTTCGCCTTTTTGAACATGATCTTCACGAATATTACCTAAACCACCAGCAAGCATGATTGGCTTGTGGTAACCGCGTACTTCAACACCGTTATGGCTGGCAACTTCTTGCTCGTAAGTACGGAAGTAACCCACAAGGGCTGGACGACCAAATTCGTTATTAAATGCTGCGCCGCCTAATGGGCCTTCAGTCATGATTTCAAGTGGCGTTACAATACGGCTAGGTTTGCCGTAGTCGCCTTCCCATGGCTGCACAAAGCCTGGGATTTTAAGGTTTGATACGCTAAAGCCTGTTAAACCTGCTTTAGGTTTTGAACCGCGACCGGTTGCGCCTTCATCACGGATCTCACCGCCTGATCCTGTGGCAGCGCCCGGATAGGGGCTAATTGCTGTTGGGTGATTGTGGGTTTCAACCTTCATCAACACGTGCATTGGCTCGGTGTGATAGTTATAAACGCCATCTTGATCAGGGAAGAATCGACCGGCAACAGAGCCTGTCATGACAGCGGCATTATCTTTATAAGCTGATAACACGTTGTCTGGGGTGACTTCGAAGGTGTTTTTAATCATTTTGAATAATGATTTAGGCTGAACTTCACCATCGATAGTCCAGTCTGCATTGAAAATCTTGTGACGACAATGCTCTGAGTTTGCTTGAGCAAACATCATTAGCTCGATGTCGTTAGGATTACGGTTTAAGCGCACAAAGTTATCAACTAAGTAGTCGATTTCATCTTCTGCTAGCGCTAAGCCTAATTGCACGTTTGCCACTTCAAGGGCGCGGCGACCTTCAGCTAAAATATTGATGCTTTTGAAGGGCAATGGCTCAGTGCGTTCAAACAATACTGATGCTGCGGCAAACTCAGGTAAAATCACTTCAACCATACGGTCGTGGATTAAGCCTTTCACTTGCTCTAACTGCTGCGCTGTTAATGATGCTCCTGCAACATAGTAGGCAATACCGCGTTCTAGGCGTTTTACTTTGCCTAAACCACAATTTTGGGCGATGTCAGTTGCTTTAGATGACCAAGGAGAAATCGTTCCAGGGCGAGGTGTTACAAATATCAATGATCCTTCTGGAGTATGAGATTCAATTGCAGGTCCGTAGGTTAGAATGGTTTCAAGTTGCTGATATTCTTTATCATCAAGCTTGTCACTTAAATCGGCTAAATGGACATACTCAGCATAGATTTGCTCAACAGGAAGCGCTGCTGTTTCACAGGCCTCCATAAGCTTTTGAACTCTAAAAGCTGAAAGTGCTGGGGCTCCGCGAATGATCTCAATCACGTCAATTCACCTTATTAATTATAATGGCAGGGTAAGAATTGGCGCTATTATAGGGAATCACACCCTATAAATCACCCACCAAGGCGCGTGAGAACAGTGTTTCCCGTTAACGAAAACAATCAATTTAAATAACACATAAAAGCGCTTAAAATTTAAGCGTTAATTCGCGATTAAAAGCCAATTGTCATTTGGTTTTCTTTAATCAATTCAAACGTGTATTTTACTCAGCTTGAGCCGGTTTCTAGGTGAAATAGCAAACTACTGCTAAAATATCTAAAGCGCTGACATTTTTTAAAACGGTATTATATTTTCAGGCTCAACATTGAATAGTGCACAGTGCCTAATACCAATAGCTTACAGATGGATATGACCAAACTTTTAACGATTATTTCATTCAGCTTTTTACTGGTGGCCTGTGAGCCACCTAGGTTTGAAGTCACTGAATTTGTTGAAACCTCCCCCAAACGTACCGTCTTAAAGGTAGGGACGCTTTACGGCTCGCAAACCTACCTCAACTCAGATCTTGGCGAGAGTGGTTTTGATTATGAAATGGCGGCAAAGTTTGCAGCGTATCTTGATGTGCCATTAGAAATGGTGCCTTACACCCACAGGCAGCAGTTATTCGCCGCTCTGCGAAATGATGAAATCGATATTGTTGCCGCCGCAATTACCACTACCCAAAACCGTCGTGAACAATTTTTACTGGGGCCAGCTTTATATGAGGTCAATCAAGTATTGATTTATAAAACCGGCACTCAAAAGCCAAGAAATCTTGATAATCTGAGCGGTGATATTTATGTCATCTCTGAGTCTGCGGCGGTAGATACATTAACCAGCTTGCAGCAATCACACCCAAACCTTAAATGGCAGCAAGTGTATGACAAAGACAACGAAGAATTGTTTTCTTTGGTGGCGAAAGGCGAGTTGCTTTATACGGTGGCAGACTCTAAAAGTCTACGAATAAATCAACGCTATTTACCTGAGTTACGGGGCAGTATCGTCCTAGATGATAAAACTGACGTTGTATGGTTATTGCGCCCCAATGGCAGCGACCGCTTAATGGGCTCGTTATTGTCGTTTTGGCATCAGCAAAAACGGAATGGCACCCTTGAGCATTTAAATGAAAAGTATTTTGGCCATGTTAAGCGCTTTGACTATGTTGATACTCGCGCGTTTATTCGCGCTATTGATAATGTGCTACCTGAATACCAAGCCTTATTTGAAAAACATGCTGGCGATCTCGACTGGCGTAAAGTGGCCGCCGCCGGTTATCAAGAGTCCCATTGGAACCCTAAAGCGCGCTCACCCACTGGCGTTCGCGGCATGATGATGCTCACCCAGCCAACGGCAAGCTCTGTGGGGGTGGATAACCGCCTCGATGCAGAACAAAGCATTCGCGGTGGCGCAATTTATTTGCAAAAAATGATCGATCGTTTACCAGCATCAATCCCTGACAGTCAGCGTATTTGGTTTGCCCTTGCCTCCTATAATGTGGGTTTAGGTCATGTGGAGGATGCCCGCAAAATAGCCCAAGGGATGGGTAAAGATCCCAGTGCATGGCGAGATGTCAAAGAGGTCTTGCCACTGCTGCAACAACGCAAATATTATCAACATACTCGTTATGGTTATGCTCGTGGTAATGAAGCGGTTCACTATGTGGAAAACATCCGCCGATATTACGACACCTTAGTGTGGGTCGATAGTCAAAATAAACAGCTTGAACTTATGCAGCAACAAGCAGAAAATGACACCACAGGCCAAGCTAAGACTTCAGCCAATGATGATAAAAATCCAGAAGATATTGTAAAATCAGCGGCGCAATAAAACCGTCACTTACTGGCTTTACACTGTCTAGGGTAACTTTTTAACCATCACCTTTATGCTAGTGAATGCAAGTAAGGGATACGAATTAGCAAATGGGGATTGTGAGCTAACCCAGTTTTAGATTTACAGCGAACCGGGCAGCGATGGTTTGTTTTCGAAAGTGATTTATGCTCGCTTTAACTAATATAAAACCTCACCAATGTAGTAAGGCTTAACATGAGAAGAAACACTAATAACAGCGCTCGTCGCCGTAATGCTATCAAGCTTAAACAACGTAAAATGCTTAACCGCCAGAAATTATTTTTCGCCTTTTTGCAGCAACAAGTCTGATTGCTGTTTCAGTAACTTTTTAAGTGCTTTTTTTTCTTCTCTGCGACGTTTAAAAAAAGCACTTAATTGCCCAGCACACTCGCTCGCTAATACCCCAGACGTCACCTCTAGCTGATGATTAAAATCAGCATGTTGAACTAAATTAACCACACTGCCAGCGGCGCCGGTTTTTAAATCATCTGCGCCAAATACCACTCGTTTTATTCGGCTATGCACCATAGCGCCAGCGCACATGGAACAAGGCTCTAGGGTGACATACAAGCTAGTGTCTAACATGCGGTAGTTTTCAAGCACCTGCCCTGCGGCGCGAATACATTCAATTTCAGCATGGGCTGTGGGGTTATGCTCGCAAATACTTAAATTAAAGCCACTAGCAAGCAACTCATCATCTTTAACCAAGACTGCGCCCACGGGCACCTCTCCTTTGGCTTCTGCTAACCTGGCTTGCGCCATTGCTACTCGCATCCACTTTTCATCAATAGCTGTTTGTTCAGCGGTCAGCTCGGTTTCAACTAATTGACCGAGTTGATTGATCTGCTTATTAACCAGTTTATTCACTGGCTCTGAGCTAGGCTCAGTTTCAGGCTTGGTTTCAAGATCGGCATCAATGATAGGATCTGCAATGTCAGTAGATGTTGGCATGGGGGCTCGATAATTCATAACGCTTTAGTTGTAAAAAATAGCTGTAAAACAGTTAGATTGAATTAGATAGTTTAAAACAAAAAAGACGCCGAAGCGCCTTTTTGTTTATTCAGCAATATCTAAATGGGTTATTCCCATTCAATGGTTGCCGGTGGCTTACCTGAAATATCGTAAACCACACGTGAAATACCATCGATTTCATTAATAATGCGGTTAGATACACGACCTAAGAAGTCATAAGGTAAATGTGCCCAGTGGGCTGTCATAAAGTCGATAGTTTCAACTGCGCGCAGCGATACTACCCAATCATATTTACGACCATCGCCCATAACGCCGACAGAACGAACAGGTAGGAATACGGTAAATGCTTGGCTGACTTTGTTGTAAAGGTCAGCTTTGTGCAGCTCTTCAATGAAGATAGCATCCGCTAAACGCAGTAAGTCACAGTACTCTTTTTTCACCTCACCTAAAACGCGCACACCCAGACCCGGTCCTGGGAACGGATGACGGTAAAGCATGTCGTATGGCAGACCAAGCTCTAAACCAATTTTACGCACTTCATCTTTAAATAACTCACGTAATGGCTCAACTAGTCCCATTTCCATATCATCTGGCAAACCGCCAACGTTATGGTGCGACTTAATCACATGGGCTTTGCCTGTGGCGCTGCCTGCAGATTCAATTACATCAGGGTAAATCGTGCCTTGTGCTAACCATTTTGCATTAACGCATTTCTTTGACTCTTCATCGAAAATCTCAACGAAAACGCGGCCAATGATTTTACGTTTAGCTTCTGGCTCTGCTTCGCCAGCCATTTGCTCTAAGAAACGGTGCTCAGCATTAACGTGAACAATATTCAGTCCGAAGTGATCGCCAAACATTTCCATGACTTGGTTGGCTTCGTTTAAACGTAGCAGACCGTTATCAACAAATACACAGGTCAGTTTGTCGCCTATTGCGCGGTGCAATAGCATGGCCACAACCGATGAATCAACACCACCTGATAAACCTAAAATAACTTCATCGTTGCCGATTTGTTTTTTAAGTTTTTCAATAGCATCTTCAATAATTGATGATGGTTTCCAGTTAGCAGGACAGCCACAGATCTCTAGCGCGAAGTGCTCAAGCATGCGCTTACCTTGACGAGTGTGGGTCACTTCTGGGTGAAATTGCACCCCGTAGAAATGCTTATCTTCATTGGCCATTGCAGCGTATGGGCAAGTGTCAGTTTTAGCGACAGTAACAAAACCTTCTGGGATTTCAGATACTTTATCGCCGTGGCTCATCCATACATCCAGTAATGGCTTACCTGTTTCACTGATGGCATCTTCAATGCTTTTGAATAAGGCTGATTCCGTTTGCAGTTCAACCTGCGCGTAACCGAACTCGCCTTCGCCAACGCCTTGGATCACTTTGCCGCCAAGCTGCTCAGACATGGTTTGCATGCCGTAACAAATACCTAAAACAGGTACGCCAGCATTGAACACATATTCTGGTGCTCGTGGTGAGTTAGCAGCGGTAACGCTTTCAGGGCCACCAGCTAAAATGATGCCGTTAGGAGCAAAACCTTTAATTTGCTCTTCAGATACATCCCAAGCCCAAAGCTCACAATAAACACCGATTTCACGAATACGGCGGGCGATTAACTGCGTGTATTGCGATCCAAAATCTAGGATCAGGATTTTATGCTCATGAATGTTGCTCATGGGTTACCTTATATCTGGTTTGATCTAGTAGGTTTGCTTCAATCTCAAATGCATAATTTCAAATGCATAATGAAATTGAAAAAAAGGCGCTCAAATAAATGAGCGCCTTATTAATTATTAAGTGCCGCTACGATAGTTCGGCGCTTCTTTACTGATGGTGACATCGTGCACATGAGACTCGCCCATGCCTGCTGAAGTAATTTTAACGAACTCAGCTTTTTCATTTAATTCTTTAATGGTGGCACAACCGGTAAGACCCATACATGAACGTAAGCCGCCCATGTGCTGGTGAATAATCTCTTTTAATTTACCTTTGTAAGCAACGCGGCCTTCAATACCTTCTGGTACTAATTTGTCAGCAGCATTGTCACTTTGGAAATAGCGATCTGATGAACCTTGAGTTTGAGTCATCGCACCTAAAGAGCCCATACCGCGGTATGACTTATAAGCACGACCATTGTATAGCTCAGTTTCGCCCGGCGCTTCATCAGTACCAGCAAACATTGAACCTGCCATGATGCAAGATGCACCCGCTGCCAATGCTTTAGCTAAATCACCTGAAAAACGAATACCGCCATCGGCAATAACCGGAATATCAAGATGCTTAACTGCCGCTGCTGCGTCAGATACTGCAGTAATTTGCGGCACGCCAACACCGGTTACGATACGCGTAGTACAGATTGACCCTGGGCCAATACCCACTTTAACCGCATCAACGCCAGCTTCAACTAGGGCTAATGCGCCTTCAGCTGTTGCAACGTTACCGCCAACAATTTGTAAGTCAGGGAATGATGCGCGAGTATCACGAATACGTTGCAATACGCCTTCTGAGTGACCATGAGATGAGTCAATCAATAATACGTCAACACCGGCTTTAACCAATGCAGCAATACGCTCTTCGTTACCTGCACCAGCGCCAACGGCTGCACCTACACGTAAACGACCTAACTCGTCTTTACATGCATTTGGTTTACGTTCAGCTTTTTGGAAATCTTTTACAGTAATAAGGCCTTTAAGCTTGAAGTTAACGTCAACCACTAGCACTTTCTCAACGCGGTGAGAATGCATTAATGTTTGTACTTCATCTAATTTAGTGCCTTCTTGAACCGTCACAAGACGATCTTTTGGGGTCATAACTTGTTCAACAGTCATGGTCCAGTCAGTGACAAAGCGCACATCACGGCCAGTGATAATACCCACAAGTTCACTTGCGTCATTAACCACTGGGTAACCAGCAAAACCATTGCGCTCAGTTAATTGCTTAACGTCAGCTAAGGTTGTTGATGGATTAACTGTAACAGGTTGCTGAACAATACCCGCTTCGTAAATTTTAACTTTACGAACTTCTTCAGCTTGCTGCTCAATGGTCATATTTTTATGAATAAAACCTAAACCACCTTCTTGCGCCATTGCGATCGCTAAGCGAGCTTCAGTTACGGTATCCATAGCTGCAGAAACAATTGGGGTGTTTAATTCTATTTTTCTAGTTAGACGTGTTTTTAGAACAGCGGTATTTGGGAGGACGGTTGAGTGAGCAGGCACCAGTAGTACATCATCAAATGTTAGTGCGTCATTTCTTAATCTTAACATGCAACATCTCCCAGAAAGTGTAGGGTTTAGAAAGGGTAAATATTGCGGCGGGATTATACCTTGCATATTGGGGTTGGTAAATGGAAAATAGTCAAAAGTTCCGATTGGGTGGCCTAAATTGATGAAAAGCTCAAAAAATAATGTTTACTCCGTTTCGCGATTAAACGGTGAAGTCCGCCAGCTGCTTGAAGGAGAGCTTGGTAAGGTCTGGCTAGAGGCCGAAATCTCGAACTTTGTTTCCCCAAATTCAGGTCATTGGTATATGACTTTAAAGGACAGTCGCTCACAAATTCGTTGTGCGATGTTTAAAGGTCGTAATCAATCAGTCGCCTTTAGACCGGTTAATGGACAACAGGTTTTAGTTAAAGGCGCCATCAGTGTTTACGAGCCCCGCGGCGATTATCAATTACTATTAGAGTCGATGTTGCCTGCGGGTGATGGATTGCTAGCACAGCAATATGAGGCGCTTAAGCTAAAATTAGCCGCAGAAGGCTTATTTGCAACAGAAACTAAGCGCCCTATTCCACAAAATATCCAACGAATAGGTGTGATTACCTCCGCCACTGGCGCTGCGGTTCGCGATGTTGTGCATGTGTTATCGCGGCGCGATCCGTCCATTGAAGTGGTGATTTACCCCACTCAAGTACAAGGTGCTACTGCCAGTAAATTAATTATCGATGCCATCACTACCGCCAATAAGCGCCTTGAGGTTGATGTGATACTACTCACCCGCGGTGGTGGTTCACTGGAAGACTTATGGTGTTTTAACGATGAAGACTTAGCCCACGCGATTTATAACAGTGCATTGCCCGTAGTGAGCGCTGTGGGCCATGAAATTGATACCACCATCAGTGACTATGTTGCTGATGTAAGAGCGCCGACGCCATCGGCAGGGGCTGAGTTGTTATCTGATGATAAAGGCAATAAAAGCCAAAAATTGACTGCGACTTTTGCGCGTTTAAGACAAGCCTACCGTCATTACATATTGCATCAAAGCACTCAACTTGCTGAATTAAGCCACCAGCTGCAAAGACAAGATCCTAAAAGGCAGCTACAACAGCTTGAACAACGTTTTGATGAAATGCAGTTAAAGCTTGAATCTGCGTTGCTGCACAAACTGGCCCGCGCCCAAATGAGGCAACAACAATTAAAAAGCCGTTTGCAGCAGCAATCGCCAGTGCACAAACTCACCCTTGAGCAAAACAAAATGACCTATCTAAGTAATCGATTAAATGAAGCGATGAAAAGCCGAGTTGATAACGCCAGTAAGCAACTCAGTTACAGCGCTCATAAGCTGGAAACCGTAAGCCCGTTAGCCACCTTAAGCCGTGGTTACAGTATTACTAAAGACAGTGATGGCAAGGTAGTTGAACAGGCGAACCAAGTAAGCTCAGGTGACTTACTGGTTACTCAGCTACATCATGGTGAGATTGAGTCCCTAGTTAAATAAATAGTGAAGTTACAGTGAAGTAGAAATGAATAACCACCGCGACGCTGTTAATTAATAAGAGTCGCGGTGGTGAGTTAATAAGCTCATGACGTCATACTTTTTCGTCTCATTATTAGCAAACCTACAGCTAAGATTAACATGACACCTGAGGTACTACCGCCACTGACTATCACTTCAGTTTCAATGATTTCTTCTTCAATATAAACCGTATCTCTATCGCTACTTTCTAACGGCAAGGCATATAAGCTATCAGCCTCTTCACTACTGATGGTGGCAACAATATCCCCATAACCCACCTCATATAAATCAATCAGTACGTCATAGTAATCAGTTTTATACCCTTGGGCTAAGGTGGTTAGCACCTCATAACTGTCATCTTCAGCTTCGCCATAAATGGTAAAAATATCGGTTGAGTAATAATGCTCCCACGGGCCGCCATTTCGGCTTAAATACAATTCAGCATAAACATTAGCAGGCTCGCCGACACTAAAGCCGTAAACATCAGCATCAAAGGTCACGGTAAAAGTTTGATAAAAACCATCTTCATCAAAATCATCATATAAATGACTGTAGGCCTGATAAATCGTAAAATCCCTAAGCCCCGGCTGCACATACATCATAGAGGCAGTATTGGTTATGGCATTATTGGTTAAGGTATTTTTAGGCGCTGCTTGTGATGTGGTTTGTTTAGATAACTGCGATGGCTGCGATAACTGCGATAACTGCTTGATACGCACTGAACGCTCAACGGCTAGCGCAGGCTCAAGCAGCTTGGCATTATTTACCAATGCGTTAATGCGCTGCGGGTCAACTTTCACTTGGTTTTGCTTTTCTGAGGTAGTTAATTGTCGCCCTTCACTGCTCACTCGCACTTTTGCCTGTGCTTCAGTTGATAAAGCCGCCGTATTTGACAAAGCAGCCGCTTCAGAGGCGACAGCAGTGTGTACAAATCCGCTCATCGATAAAAGCACTACTGCCGTCAGCGACCATTTTGAAATAGATAAAGTCATCATAATCAATCCTTGTTTTCAATGCGCTTGGTGAAACCTGCTTTCTATTTAAGTGCATTGAAAATGAATATAAGCTGAACACGTTCAGCTAGAATTCATCAAAGCCATTAGATAATGATTAAAACTACTGCTGTGAGATAGGCAGTTTTGATAGCGAAGCGCTATTTCTATATTGCAGCAGATCTTTTACACTGATGACTGATTTCAAAGATAAATATTCAATTGGACTTGGCAAATGAGCAAAGTAACAACGAAATTACGCATTCCCCTGACTATCTTAATATTGAGTTTTCTCAGTATCGGATTAGTTCAGGCTGCGCCAGTTTCAGGCAATTGGAGTCAACAAGGCATCCATCAGCGTGCCCATCAATCGCCCAATCAGCATGCGCCCAATCAAAAAAAAACCAACCAGTCGAAAAAGTTAGCCGTTAATAGCTCACAGCAGGCAGCGCAACTGGCTAAAAGGCAATACTCGGCTAAAGTGCTGTCGGTGCAATCAACCTCAGTGAACGGCTCTCCTGGCTATCGGGTTAAACTACTGTCAAATAAAGGCATGGTGTTTTACGCCACCGTCAATGCACGTTCAGGTTCAGTTTCAAGAAACTAATCTTTAACCGCCATCGTTGCCAAAGCTTAATTTTTAGCAACTAAATTCAAGAGGCTAGGCATGAGAATATTATTAGTTGAAGATGATTTAGGCTTACAACACAATCTCACTGAGCACCTTCAAGGGGCAAATTACAGCGTTGATATTTCATCTGATGGCGAAGACGGATTGTTTCAAGCCTCTGAGTATCAATATGATGCCGCTATCATCGATGTGGGGTTACCTAAAATAGATGGCCTGAGCTTAATTACCCAGCTGCGTGAAAAACAAATCGATTATCCGATTTTGATTTTAACCGCTAGAGATGGCTGGCAAGACAAGGTGCTAGGGCTAGATTCTGGCGCAGATGATTACCTCACTAAACCATTTCAGCCTGAAGAGTTAGTCGCCCGTCTCAATGCATTAATCCGCCGCTCAGCTGGGCAAGCAAGTCCGGTGATCAGTAATGGCCCTTTTAGTCTTAATACCCGCACCTTAGCGTTAACGCATTTACAGCAGTCGGTTATTTTAAGTAGCTCTGAATTCAAACTGTTTGAATATTTTATGATGCATCAGGGTGAAGTGATTTCTAAACCCACCTTAATTGAACATATTTACGATCAGGATTTTGACTTGGACTCCAACGTCATTGAAGTGTTTATCCGCCGCTTACGTAAAAAGCTCGACCCTGATAACCAATATAAATTAATTGAAACTTTGCGTGGCCAAGGTTATCGCCTACGCCAGCTAAGTAAATAACCTTCTGATGAAAAAGCCATTAACTTTGCCTCGACTCGCACTCTTTAACTCCTTAAAAGTAAGGTTGATGCTCAGTGGCTTAGTGTTAATTGTGGTGTTACTGCCTCTCATTGGCGCGGCGGTTAATAATGCCTTTAAACATCAAATCGCCCAATCGATTAATAACCAGTTAAAAGCCTATGTGTATTCGGTGCTGGCAGTGGCAGAAGTCAAAGACAATAAGGTGGTGATGCCCAATTACTTATTGGAAAATCAATTTAATATTGTCGGCTCGGGTTTGTATGCACTTATCACTTCAAATTCTCCCTCTGGCGTTAATGAAGTATGGTCATCAGAATCATTTTTAGGCTTAACCCTGCCTCAATTGCCAATACCGGCCATGGGCGAAGGCAAGCTCACTCAAATCATCTTTGATGATGACATTAGTAATGAACCCAATAATCATGTGGTATATAGCTTCACCGTTTCTTTTGAAACAGATGACAAACCGATGCAAATAACGGTTCATATCATTAAAGATGACGCAGATTTTCAAAGGCAAATTAGTGAGTTTAGCAACACTCTATGGACATGGTTAGCAGTGTTAATGGTGGTACTAGCCTTGATACAGGCCATATGGTTGCTGTGGACATTAAAACCGTTAAACCGTTTTACTCAAGAGCTCACGTTAGTCGAGCAAGGTGAGCAAACTCGCATTGAGCAAAACTACCCTATAGAGCTCAACGCGGTGGCAAAACAGCTCAATGTGCTATTAAAAACCGAGCAACAGCAAAGGCAGCGTTATAAAAATGCCTTAGCCGATCTAGCCCATAGTTTAAAAACCCCCTTAGCTGTGCTGCAAAGCCAAAAAGACTTAAGTGCCGACTCCAAAGAGCAAGCCAGCAATATCAATAACATCATTAGCTATCAGCTCAATAAAGCCAAAACTAGCGGTAATAAGCCTTGGCATTTAGGGGTTAAAGTGGATGATGTCGCCAGCAAGTTAATCAGAACCTTAAGTAAAATATACCAACAGCAACACCTTGATATCGATTACCAAGCCCAAGCCAACATACTATTTAAAGGTGAAGAAGCTGACTTAAGTGAAATGCTTGGCAACCTGTTAGACAACGCCTGTAAAGCCGCTAAGGCCCAAGTTTGCCTTAGCGTAGTTCAAACCGATAACCAATTACACTTTATCATTGAAGATGACGGCAAAGGCCTAAGCCCTGAGCAGCAGCAAGGGATTTTTGAACGTGGCATCAGAGCCGATACCTACCAACAAGGTCACGGTATTGGCTTAGCCATAGTGCGTGATATTGTCGAAAGTTATCAGGGGCAATTAAGCGTCGGTGCATCTGACACTTATGGCGGCGCTAAATTCACCATCACATTTAATGACTAGCTTTTACCATTAGCCGCTTAATTCACTCAAAATAAATTCCCTGCTTTCATCTTGTGTTCATTTTCACTTCGTTATCCTATATCTAACATTCAAAAACTGCCTTTATCAAAAAGGAGTTGGAGACGATATGATATTAATGAATACGACGTTTAATCGCATCAGAACAAGCCTAGTTGCCGTGTGCATTATGCTTTCTCCTGCGGCATTCGCGGCCACAGACAGTGGCGCACAAACACTGGTAAGCGATCAAGCCTACAGTCAAGATGCTGAGCAGCTGTCTGAAGCGCAGCTGGCGCAAATGCTTGCTCCTATAGCCTTATATCCAGATAGTTTGTTAACCCATATTCTGATTGCGTCTACCTACCCTCTAGAGGTAGTACAAGCCCATCGCTGGCAGCAAGAAAATAGTCAGCTTGATAGCGAACAGAAAATGCAGCAAGCCGAGCAACAGGATTGGGACCCTAGCGTCATGGCATTGGTGGCCTTTCCCACTGTGCTTGAAAAGCTTAATGAAGATCTTGATTGGACTCAGGAGTTAGGTGAAGCATTTCTGCAAGATGAAGAAACGGTATTAGCCAGCATTCAAACATTGCGCCATCAAGCCGATGAAGCCAATAGTTTTGATGATATGGATAACATGACCATCACCCGTGAAGAAAAGCAGATCATTATTGAGCCTGCCCGTACGGAAGTGGTTTATGTTCCCTATTACGACCCAAGAATTGTTTACGGTAGCTGGCGCTGGAATGCATACCCACCAGTATATTGGCGTTATCCATCTTATGTGCATTACCGCCCGAACCGCCCGATTTATTGGGGGCCAAGTGTTTACATTAACTTTAACTACTTCTTTGGCGCGGTGCATTGGTCAAGTAGACGCGTGGTGGTGATTAATCATCATAAGACTCGTTACTATCGTAAGCCCCATAAGATTGCCTATAGCCAAGGCTCACACCGCTGGAAGCACAAACCTGCTCATCGCCGCGGGGTTGCATATAAAGCGCCGAGAGTAAGCCATAAGTATGATCGTGCCCGTTACAATAAAAGCCACAAGGTGGCTCATTCTCAAAAACCTGGTCATAAAGGTAAGCCTGCACAGCTGCATAACTCTAAGCCAAGCCATATAGCAAAGCAGCAACGTGTTAATAAAGCATTAAAAAATAATCATAATGCTAAGCCGAGCTATAGCTCAAGACCCAGCACTAAGCCCAGTACTAGACCGAGCACTAGACCGAGCACTAGACCAAGTAATACGAATAAAATGCATAATGGCCAGCAGGATAAAGCGCTGAGAACGGCAAATAAATCACAGCCAAACCGTTCAAATAAGGCTAATCAAAGCCAAAAAGCGACCAAGCAACCGAGCAGCAGACAAGCGACAAACAGGCAGGTTACTAATAGACAAGCGACCAGCAGACCGACTGTTAATAAACAGCAAAGTAGCAAGCACTATAACCAAACAGCGCGAGTGAATAACAACCGTAGCGCCCAAAACCACAGCATCAAGCCGCAGCAAAGAGCGAGTAATGCATCCCACAACAACCGTGGTGGTAGTCGCTCAAGCAGTCATCACTCGTCGTCTAAACAGCGAGTGAAATAAGTAACGAGTGAAATAAACTGCGCTTTGTCTGAGTCAGAAGTTAAGTCATAAGCTGGGCCAGAAGCTGAGTTAGAAGCTGGGTCTGAAATAAATAAAAAGCCTGAATCACATTCACTGTGACTCAGGCTTTTTTATCCCAAGATTAAATAAGTTAGTTTAATTGGGTAACACAATGTTGACCTTTAGCCCTTGAGGCTTAGCTTGATGAAAACTCAAATCACCTTGGTGCAACATAATAATTAGCTGACAAATGGATAACCCTAACCCTGCACCTTGGGATACATTTTCATCAACCCGATAAAAACGGTTCTTGGCTAAATCAATTTCGCTTGCAGACATGCCTATGCCTTGATCAATGATATTTATAACGCATTGGTTAGCTTCTTGCTCAGCACCAATGCTAATAACCGATTCTTTAGGGCTGTATTTACAGGCATTTTCGATAATATTTTTTAATACTAATTCAAGATAAAAGCTATCAGCTTTAACGGTAAGTCCCTTAGGAATATCAAGCTGCCACTGATAATCGGCCACAATATGCACTAACTGATTAATCACATTATCAATTAGGCTTTGTAAGTCGCATTCAGCCTTATTAATCGCTTCAATGGCATCAACCCTTGAGAGTAATAACAGTTGCTCAACAGTATGACTCATACGCTTAATGCCCTGCCCCATGGCTTGGGTGTAAGGTATTGCTTGTTGCTTTAAGCTTTCATCGGTTGATGAATTAATCACGCTTTCTAAACCATCACCATGAAGTTTAATGATGGCTAAGGGGGTCTTTAACTCGTGGGCCGCATCAGCACTAAAGCGTCGTTCGCGGATCATCATATCGGCGATACGGGCTAAATAACTATTAAGCGACTGCTGAATTGAAATAAGTTCTGACGGTAAGTGGATATTAATTGGCGCTAGATCTTGAGCACTGCGATAAGCTAAGTGACGTTCAAGTAGTTTGATGGGTTTAAATAAGTAGTAAGTCACCAATAGCATAATCAGCAACATGATAGGCGCAATAATCAGTGGCGTTCGCCAGCTATTGGCGTTAATTTTATCCACCAACTCTTGGCGCACATCATCACGCTGTGCAGTCACAATCCACACCTGTTGCGCCGTTGAAAACAAGCTGTACACATGCCAAGTGTGCTCACCGACGGCCTTATACACATAGCCGTGGTTAAAATCCGTTAACGGTTGCTCGCCAGTATTATCGGAGTATGCAAGTAACTCACCTGCTGCGGTAAACAGTTGAAATGACAACTTACGCTCGTAGGATAGAGTTTCTACCGTAGACTGCTCGGCAAAGGTTTCTATTTCAGACTCTGACACATGAAAGCGAATAGGTTGCTCAATTAAGCTTGCTACTTTGGCGGCAGTAAGCCTTTTGACATAAAACAAATCCAGCACTTTGGCGGTTTGCACCATTTCTGCATCAAATAGCTCTTCTATCTCGTACATGGCATCGCGGCTACTCAGCACACTGGCAACCGATACGGTCAGTAAGATGCCGACTAACATCAATAAACTAAGGGAGAAACGTAACGAAAACATAATATCCTTTTATGATCTACTGACCATTAATGCTTATTGAATTTCAGCTAAAATATAGCCAATGCCTCTAACAGTTTTAATCAGTTCTGGGGCCATTTTTTTACGTAAATGATGAATATGCACTTCAATGGAATTACTGCCGACTTCATCCCAACCATAGGTTAATTGCTCAAGCTGGCTGCGGGTTAGTACTCGCCCTGCTGATTGGGCAAACTCCAATAACAATTGATATTCCCGCCGTGGCAGATTGATTAATTGCTCTCGAAAATGCACTTCACAACAACTGAAATCGATGGTCAATGCGCCGAAACTAAATTGATTGTTATCTAAGCCGTGTTGGCGGCGAACAATCGCTCGCAGTCTTGCAACTAATTCCCGCACATCAAACGGTTTACTGAGATAATCATCTGCGCCAATGTCTAAACAGTTTAAGCGAGTATCAAAATCCGTATTGGCTGTAAGCACAATAATCGGCAAAGATACTCCCGCTTTACGCCAGTGCTTTAATAAATCTTCGCCATTGCCATCAGGCAAACCTAAATCAAGAATAATGGCGCTAAAATCTTCATTATCCAGCGCCGCTAATGCTTGGTTATAAGAACATAAGTGATCCACTTGGATCCCTTCTTTAGCCAAACTCAAAACCACGCCTTGTGCTAATAACTGATTGTCTTCGACTAACAATACCCGCATCGGTTATTCCTTTATTGTTCTTATATATTGTTCTTATGTATTGCTTTTATAGCAATTAAAGCGCGATTTAAGCTTATCTAAACACTTTAAAGTCAACACCTTGCCCACTCAAAAAGGCTTCAGCAGCAGCGCCTTTTAACATTGCCATGGTCGATAGCATTCCCGCGGTAACGCTATTTGGCCCTAATACCGTCACTGAAAGCGGCGCTTGCTCCACAGGATAACCTGTTCGAGGATTAATAATGTGGCCATAGCGTTTTTGATCCACTTCAATGTAGCGCCGAGTGGTGCCGCTAGTGGCTAATGCGCCTTGGCGTATGGTTAACAGCGCCGCGGCATTATCCAATTGCTGCGGGTTTTCAATCCCCACTTGCCAGCCATTGGGGTTAAGGATGGGACAGGCGATATCGCCACCAAAATTAACTAACACAGAGATATCAGGCCAACGCTTGCTGAGTAATTGCGCTGTACTATCCACCGCATACTCTTTGCCTATGCCACCAAAATCTAAACTCATTGCTGCAGGCATAGTCAATTTGCTGTCAGTAAAATCAATGGCGCTAAAATCCACTAGCTTTAATGCCGATTTAATCGCACTAGCTGGTGGCACTTGATGGCTACCATCAAAGCGCCACAACTTCATTAAAGGACCTGCGCTGATATCAAAAGCGCCGTCACTTAATTGATAACATTGCTGGGCAAATTGCAGTAAATGTGCGGTTTCAGCATCAATGTTAACCGCCTGCCCTTGGGCATTATTGAGTTGCCAAACAATATTACCTTGTAAAAAACGGCTATATTTACGCTCTATTCGTTTGGCTTCAGCCACCGCGATATTTAACATCTGCTGGGCAATCTTCTCATCATCTAGTCGCATTAACATTTCACATGGACTTGCCATGGCGCTAAATGAACCTAAAAAGCCCCAAGGGCGACGTGTAAGCGTCGCGACCTGTGGGGCCTTAGATGTAGCGGCTTGTGATGTAACAGCGGCTTTATTTAACAATTTCAATAACTCTGATGTTTTGCGTTTATTTATCTTAAGACTATTTATTTAAAACGAATAGCTTATTTGAGCTACGATTGCTTTCACCGATGGAAATAAATCCTGATTATTTAACTCACCAGGGATATCTGTGCCGTTGTTTTCAGGGTTTTGCTGATAATACTCAATACGATAGCTCAGTTCATGGCCGCCAGATAAGCGATGGCCAAACTTAAGCCCTACCGTATATGCTGACATGTCACCAATGCGATAATCCGCACTGGCATACTCAGGTAATGCTGCTTCTGTACGCAAAAATGGCTGATAAAACTCAGCAGCTTGCTGCTGGTAATAACGCAAATGCAGCTGGCCATATAAGCTTGGAGTAAAGTAATAGCGATAATGGGTTTCTAAAGTGTGCGCTTGAATATCCCAGTCATCAGTATTGTAGCGATAAGAGAAATCAATCACCCCTGAGTCCAATGCGCCTTTTGCTAACAAGAAAACACTGTGCTTAGTGCGCGAGTCTGGGCGGTTTTCGTAGCGATAACCATGGGACTCACCATTACCATCGACCATACTGAGAATTTTATAGGGATCGGTCATATAACCCGACACACTTGAAAAGCCGTAGTTAGCTTGCATTAACCAATTGCGATTCAAGATTTGGGTCACACCTAGCATGACATCAGCGGTTTGCTTGGTATCATCACCGTCTAATCGAGTGGCGTCAAATGCAGCTTGAAAGGCATCATCGCCATCATAATCACCGCGAAATACCATTTCTGATAATGCCACAGGACGACCGCCAACAGGATCAACAGTATCATTAGTATAGGCACCCGATAAGGCAAGAGTGGTGTTGTTTTTGTTAAAACTGCGCTCCACACCCGCATTTAAGCCTAATGATAAATAATCGTATTCTTTAGAGCCATAAACACCCAAGTTAACCGTCCAGTCAGGATTTAAAATCTCCTGCCAATTGGCACTTAACTGCACTCGGGTATCTTGGAACGTATCATCAAGGGGCGTTTCACCTGGGGCGACCGTATACTCTCCCTTACCTGAAGGTCGTGTAAAGGTTTGGCTGATGGATTGTGCTACAGCGCCAGAAGCTGAAGCGCCGGTTAAGCTGTCGACAACGATTTTCATATCGAGCAGCGAATCTTCACCAAAGGCTTTTTGCACATTACCAATAGCTTCAACGGCTTGTACACGGTCTTGCTCACCGTAATACATAATGGCGGCATCGACTTTCCAATCATCGTTTGCCGGTACCGGCTCTTGTGCGCTAGCTTGTTGTGACAACAAACTGCAGCTAGCCATGGCCAATGCACTAGCGATGCTTTGTTTCGGCGTTAGTTTCGAAGTTAGTTGCATCCACAACCTCCACCAGCTAATGAGCGTCCGCCACTGGTGCCTTCTTTACTGAAGTAAATATGGTCATCCAATGCTAAATCTAACTTTTCATTATTAAGTGCCATATCAGCGCGGGCAAATTGATCCTTCTCCCACGGCTCTACCCCTAAACTCGAACAGCCTGCTAAACTGCTGATAATAGACAAGGCCAATAACAGCTTAATGTATTGCTTAAAACTCGATTTTTTCATTGGCTTATTCCTTTAATAACAGTTGAATTTCATGTTCGTAAGCAGGCTTGTTCTTGTCAAAAAAACCAACATGACGCTGAACTAATTCGCCTTGGCGATTAAATAAATAGCTACTTGGCATACCAGGTAAATCAAACTCCCTTGCCACATCCCCTTCTGGATTAAAGCGTAAATTAAAATTAGCGGGGATTTTAGTGAGGAACTCATGGGCTAACTCAGTATCAACATCCAGATTGATAGCAACCACTTCAAAGCCTTGCTGCTGGTATTTGGCCTGCATCTGGTTCATCCAAGGAAAAGACTTTCGACATGGACCGCACCATGATGCCCAAAAATCCACATACACCACCTTGCCAGCAAACTCTTGCAAGCTGGTTTCAGTGCCCTCTTTCGTGAGTACAGTATGATCAAGTGAGGGCGCGGCAAATAATGGGCTGCTAAAGGCCAATGTGAGTAACAAACTCGCTAGTAATGATCGCTTCATGGAGTCTCGCTTTGTTAGTTTTAATTTTTGAGGAGTCATGAATGACTAATTTTTAATGATTCAATATCATCTAAGTTAAATCTTCAATCTTAAGGTTTTATTAAGCATTGTGACGAGTTAGTTTAACAGAGTGTTAAGTTGGAGAGTTAAATAGGTAAAGATTAACCCGTTAACAAGGTCTGACGAGTATAGGATAGCGAACAAGAGTTGGTTAATGAGGACTAATAATCACCGCGCTAGCACTAACGCCATGACGCGGTCTTGAAGCAATAGCTAGAACAACCGCTGATACGCTGCTCAATAGGCTTAGTTCAACACAACTGGTGACTGTGTTTACCCGCCGATGATTCTCGAGACTAAGCCCTTATCGTGGGTAAATTCGGCCAGTATTATTCCGGCCAAATGCAAACTGATAAACGGAATAAAATACCACAAGGCAAGTTTATGCACGGTTTCAGCTTGGTGTTCAATGGACTCTGGGCCAAATTCAATCAACAAACCTGTGCTGACCGATAACCCAATACCCAGATAAAATAACCAATATATCAGAGCTTGAAATTTTTCACGGCCGCTAGCCTGTTTACTGAGTGCGCTAGGGTATTGTAAGCCGCATTTTGCCATGTAGATAAACCGCAGCGACACAAAAACAGCCACCGCATAGCCAAAATAAAGATGCCACTTAAACATCACATTACGAATGCTTTTAGCAATAATGACGGCTTGTTTATCACTGATAACTAAATCAAGCGGCAATAATCCTTGCTGGATCATCTCAGCCATATGATTTTTTTCCATCCAGCCTAAACGCAGTAAGATGGTTAACAGCATCACCAACATTGACAGCGCAAGCCCCCAATGCAAAAGACGATGGATAGCAGGGAAATGGCTGTGAGTACTCATAAAAACCTCAGCGATTGAAAGTGAATGATTATTATAAGAGGTAAAACTTAACATTCGCTTATGCTAGATCATTGAGCGTTTCACCTTACCAAGCCAATAACATTCAATAACCTCGGTTCAAACACCTCAGTTCAAACAACAGTAAATCAGAGACATAAAAAAACCTGAATCACTTTGCAGTCATTCAGGTTTTGCTTAACTCACAGAAAATAATTTATTTTTTGCGGCTATTAATGTGGCTCATTGCGCGTTTACGGCGACGCTCTTGACTAATGGTTAGCTTTTCATGGCGGCCTTCAAATGGATTAGCTCCCTCTTGAAAGCGCATTTGAATTGGCGTACCCACAACTTTCAATGAACGACGGAAGTAGTTCATCATGTAGCGCTTGTATGAGTCAGGTAACTTGCTTACTTGGTTACCGTGTACCACAACGATTGGCGGGTTATAACCACCGGCATGGGCATACTTAAGCTTCACTCGGCGACCATGTACTAATGGTGGCTGATGATCATCTTGTGACATTTGCATAACGCGGGTCAGCATTGAAGTACTTACGCGGCGCGTTGCACTGTCATAGGCTTCTTCAATTGACTCGTATAAATGACCAACACCTGTGCCATGAAGCGCTGAAATAAAGTGAATGCGGGCAAAGTCGATAAAGCCTAAGCGGCGATCTAACTCACTTTTAACGCTTTCTTTAAATGCTTGGTCAAGACCATCCCATTTATTCACAGCAAGTACAATTGCACGACCAGCATTAAGCGCAAAACCAAGCAAACCAAGATCTTGCTCTGTAATACCGTCTTGAGCGTCGATCACTAACAAGACAACGTTAGAATCTTCAACTGCTTTCAGGGTTTTAATCACTGAAAACTTCTCAATAACTTCATGTACTTTCGCGCGGCGACGCACACCAGCAGTATCAATTAATACGTATTGACGACCTTCACGTTCCATTGGAATGTAAATACTGTCACGAGTCGTACCTGGTGCATCATAAACAACCACACGCTCTTCACCTAAAATACGGTTAGTTAGCGTTGATTTACCTACGTTAGGCTTACCAATAATAGCAAGCTTAATCGGTAAGTTTTGCAGGCGCTCTTGTTCAGCTTCGGCTTCTTCTTCAGTGTACTCACGTACATCTTCAACTTCTTCACCGTCTTCTTGGCGAGTAATACCCATAGCTTCAGCATAAGGCGCTAAAGAGTATTCAATCATATTGGTAACACCGCGACCTTGCGCAGCTGCCATTTGATAAACTTCACCTAAGCCTAATGACCAAAACTCAGCACAGGCTGAATCAGCATCAATACCATCAACTTTGTTAGCAACAACAAAGGTAGTTTTATCACGGCTACGTAAATGCTCAGCAATCGCTAAATCAGCTGCTGTTAAGCCTGCACGAGCATCAGTTAAAAATAGCACCACATCTGCTTCTTCAATCGCCGCTAGCGATTGTTCAGCCATCTTAGTTTCAATCCCTTCTTCAGTGCCATCGATACCACCAGTATCAACCACAATGAATTCATAACCAGCTAAAAACGCACGTCCATATTTACGGTCACGAGTTAAACCAGGAAAATCGGCGACAAGCGCATCTCTTGTGCGAGTAAGGCGATTAAATAAAGTTGACTTACCAACATTAGGTCGCCCCACAAGGGCCACTACAGGGATCATGATTTTGCCTCTAAAAACTTTAAAATAAAAAGCCCCCGGAACACACTTCCAGGGGCTCTAATAAGGTTTGCTATTCAATTTATGGCAGTACAATCGTCGCGATTTTGCCGCTACGACCTTGCACATAAATTTTATCTCCAACCACTACTGGTTGTGAGAATAAACCATCACTATCAACCTCAACACGTCCAGCGACTTCGCCAGAGTTGCGGTCAATAAAATGTAAGTAACCTTCAAAGTCACCTACAACAATATAAGAGCCTATAACGGCAGGTGAAGTTAAACTACGATTCATTAACGTAGAGTTACTCCATAATTCAAGACCGTTACGTCTATCTACTGAATAAATTCGGCTGTGGTCATCGACTAAGTATAGTCCAACCCCTGCTGTCGCTAATTCATTGAAGCTTGAATACTTACGCGTCCATACAACACGACCCGTTCTTAGCTCCATAGACACTAAGTTACCATTGTAACTTACCGCGTATAAATTATCGCCCAAAATTAACGGTGTCATGTCCACATCGGCCATACGAGTAAACTCGTTACCACCGGTTGGGTTAAATACCGCCTGCTCCCAAGCCACTTGTCCATTGTTTTTGACAATAACCGCTATTTTACCATCAGCAGTGCCAAGGAAGAAACCACCTGAATCATAAGCTGCTGAGCTAGTGCCGCGTAGCGTTAGATTTGGCAGTTGCATCTCATGGGTCCACAGTTTAGCACCGTCATCAATATCAAATGCTTCAAAGTTACCATCACTGGTATGCACGCCAACTGAATCTTCAGACACAGTTGGAGCCGATAACAGCTCACCGCTTGCAACTGCTGACCATACGGTCTCACCGGTTTGAGCATCTAATGCTACCAATAAACCAGACTCGCCGCCAATAAAGACTTTATTACGGCCAGCGGTAACGCCTGCGGCAATGCGTGCCTCTTTCGTTTTCGCCAGCTCAGTATGTTTAAATTCTGAAGCTAAGTCTTTACGCCAAGCCACTTTGCCTGTTGCTTCTTCAAAGGCGACGACCTCACCGTTGCGATCGGCCACATATACATGGTCATATCGAATAGCCGGTTTAAGTTGAGAATAAAAGTCACCGACTCCGCCCCCAACCTTGGCATGCCAGTTTACTTCTGGAAAAACAGTTGCTTGAATTTCAGTTAGTTCAGTAACAACTTCTTCATTATCATTTGAAGAACAAGCAGATAGCAATGCGACGCTTAAGCCCGCTGCTAGCAAAGTTTTGCATAAAGACTTCATTCGGCTAATTCCTTATGCCTTGTTTAAATTGTCTAGCTTCATTTGTAATGCAGGACTGGTTAACGAACCGCCGTTATCAACAGCAGCTTGGTAAGCTGAACGTGCACTATCCATGTCACCTTGACGCACAAGTAAATCGCCTTTTAACTCATCACGTTGAGCATTAAATGCTTCATCGGTAATTTGCTCTAATGTCGCAATTGCAGTGCCGATGTTACCTTGCTCTGCTTGCACGCGAGATAGACGTAACGTCGCTAAAGACTCTAAAGCAGCACCCGGTTTTGCAGCAATGATTTTAGTAAAAGCCGCTTCAGCTTTATCTAACTCGCCTGCATCGACAGCAGCTTTAGCTGACATGAGTTCAAGCAAAGCTTGGTAACCTTTTTGATCGTGCTGTGCACCAAACTCAGCGATAGCTGCTTGTACTGCACTGCTGTCGCTGTTAGCAGTAATGCGTTGAAATGCTTCTGATGCAGCTTCCGATTTTTCAACTTTAACGTCAGAATAATAATTCCAACCGTACAATCCACCTAGACCTACGACTGCACCCACAATGATTGAGCTGCCGTAATCTTTCCAGAACTGCTTAATAGCATCTACTTGTTGTTCTTCTGTGCTATAAATTTCCACGCGCACTTCCCCTTTCTATTCAGTTCTGTTTTTTATTAGCTAAGGGCTAATATTAAAATAATGATTTTATCGTAGTCGCCAACTCTTCTCGGGCAACTAAAAGTTGTTCGTTCTTATTTCTCAGTGGCTTAATTGCAACTTGGTTATTGGCAATTTCGTTTTCACCAATGATCAGGGCGTACTGCGCACCGCTTTTATCAGCACGTTTCATCTGCTTTTTAAAGTTACCGCCGCCACAATGACTCATGACTTTAAGCGCTGGCAGGCTTTGACGCAACTCTTGGGCAATTTTAATTGCTTCAACTAAGCAGTTTTCGCCCATTGCCGTGACATAAACATCGACAACTGGCGCGACATCTTTATCAAGCTCAAGGGTTTGCAGTAGTAAGACAATACGCTCAAGTCCCATTGCAAAACCTACTGCAGGGGTATCTTTACCACCCAATTGACCAACCAGACCATCATAACGACCACCAGCAAGTACCGTTCCTTGAGAGCCTAAGCTATCCGTTACCCACTCAAAAACGGTGCGGTTATAGTAATCTAAACCACGCACAAGACGAGGATTAATTGTGTATTGGATGCCGACAGCGTCTAAGAGTTCACATAAGGTTGAAAAATGTGTTTTTGATTCTTCACCTAAATAATCCATTAACTCTGGCGCATCAGCTAGCAAGGCTTGAACCTGTGGCGATTTAGAATCCAATACTCGTAGCGGGTTTGAATACATACGGCGCTGTGAGTCTTCATCTAATTGCTCTTTGTGCTGCTCTAAAAATGCAATTAATGCATCACGGTAAGTAGCACGTTCAGCAGGATCACCTAAGGTATTAAGTTCCAGTTTAACGTGGTCTTTAATGCCAAATGAATCCCATAATCTTGCAGATAACATCAATACTTCCGCATCAATGTCCGCACTTGCAATGCCGTACACTTCAACACCAAATTGGTGGAATTGACGGTAACGACCTTTTTGAGGACGTTCATGACGGAACATAGGTCCCATGTACCATAAACGTTGCTCTTGGTTGTACAGTAAACCATGCTCATTTCCCGCACGAACAGTCGATGCTGTGCCTTCTGGGCGCAATGTTAAACTGTCTTCATTGCGATCAGCAAAGGTATACATTTCTTTTTCAACGATATCGGTGACTTCACCAATTGAGCGCTTGAATAAATCAGTACTTTCAACAATAGGAGTACGGATTTCACTGTAACCATAGGCACTAACAGTAGAGCGAATAACCGCTTCGACTTGTTGCCATAAAGGGCTTTGAGTTGGCAGAATGTCGTTCATTCCACGGATTGCTTGGATCTGTTTTGCCACGTTTAATTCGCCTAATTTTTAGCTAATTAATTAATCATATGCCTTACACAAAAAAACACCTACCACTGCTGGTAAGTGTGTTTTTATCTAAAACTAACTTATTCTGTTGCGTCTTTGATATCGATTCGGTTTTGCATTATCGCTGCTTTTGCGCGAATTTTTGCTTCCAGTGAATCCACTATATTGTTGTTATCAAAGCGCTCTTTTTGACGTTTACCGTCATCATAATAACCACTTTTTCCGTGGCTACCGGTTAAACCAATATCTGAAACTAACGCTTCACCTGGGCCATTGACCACACAGCCGATAATCGACACATCCATTGGGGTGGTGATATCTTCAAGGCGCATTTCTAACGCATTGACAGTGTTAATCACATCAAACTCTTGGCGTGAACAAGACGGACAGGCAATAAAGTTAATGCCGCGGCTGCGAATACGTAATGATTTTAAGATATCAAAACCGACTTTAATTTCTTCGACTGGATCTGCCGCTAATGAGATACGTAAAGTATCACCAATACCTTCAGCCAGTAACATGCCTAAGCCCACTGCTGATTTAACCGAACCCGCACGAGCGCCGCCTGCTTCAGTAATGCCTAAATGCAATGGCTGCTTAATTTGCTTGGCGAGTAAACGGTATGATTCAACCGCTAAAAATACGTCTGAAGCTTTTACACTGACTTTAAACTGGTCGAAGTTTAGACGGTCTAAAATATCCACATGACGCATGGCTGATTCAAGCAATGCTTCTGGTGTTGGCTCATGATACTTGTCCATCAGATCTTTTTCTAATGAACCGCCATTAACACCAATGCGAATTGGAATATTTTTATCACGCGCACATTCAACTACATTGCGAATACGTTCTTCATTACCAATGTTGCCGGGGTTAATCCGCAAACAATCAACACCGTATTCAGCCACTTTAAGTGCGATACGGTAATCAAAATGAATATCGGCAACTAAAGGTACACTAACGCGCTGCTTGATAAGCTTAAACGCTTCAGCGGCATCCATTGTTGGTACTGAGACTCGCACTATGTCTGCACCGACTTTTTCAAGGGCCAAAATTTGTGCAACTGTGGCGTCGACATCAGTGGTTTTAGTATTTGTCATCGATTGCACCGCAATTGGTGCACCATCGCCGATCGGAACATCCCCTACATAAATGCGGCTAGAAGGACGGCGGATGATTGGAGATTCGTTATACATAATCTGTTGCTCTACTACTTACCAAAATTGAGTTAACACTAAGCTTTAAAGACTAGGCTTTAGGCAGGGTTAACTTGGCCACACGGTCAGAAAACTCAGCAAGGCTGACATTTTCATTATTAAAGCTCATGGTGACAACTTGCGGCGCACCCAATATCACTTTAAAAGGTGCCTTGCCGGTGACTTCAACGACTCTAGCTGAGCCCTTAACGCCATCAACCAATGTTTTACCATCGGCATCGATAATGTTAACCCAGCAATCATCACTAAAGCTAAGCGATATAGTATCAGTTTCAATCACATCAGCAGTGGTTACTGCAGTATCAACTGCAGCTGTTATTGCTGGTGACACAGCAACAGAGTCAAGTGTGTCAGTCGCCGTTGCTGGCTTAATAACACGGTTACTCTCCTGAACATTACTGCTCACTTGAACTGCGTCATCGTTTTGACTTTGTGCTGAGATTACCTCGCTGGCAACGGGTTCCCGATAAGCCAGTTTAGGATCGATTTCTGGCTCTAATAAGTCTTGTGTTTGCTGCGCCACATTAGCAGCTGCGACTTCTTCTGCTGTCGGCTTTGATAAATCAACTCCCGTTAGCATTGAGTCTTTTTGTACCCACCACAACAATAATAGCGCAAGTAATATCGCTACGATGAGATAAGTAACTAAGGTGAGACGGCTGTCACGGGCTTCGCGGGTAGTTTTGCGAGAAAAGCTTTGCATAGCAGCAGTTTCATCAGGAAGTTGCTGGGCTAAACATTGTTGAACGGCATTAACATCTGCTTCAACGTACTTGGCAAAGTTTTTAGCGTAGCCGCGGGCATAGGTTGCTGAAGCAATATTATCAAAAATATCATTTTCAATATCTTCAATAACACTGGGACGCAAATGCAGCTGTAATGCCACAGCATCTATCGAGACACCCTTTTTTTCGCGGGCAGTGCGTAGCAGCATACCCGCTGTTGAAACAGTTTCGAGTAATTCAGCTTGCTCGAGATTATTATCTGTTTCTATCTCTGTAATTTTATTTGTCATTAATGCAAATTAGCCCTGTATTCTTTCGCTTGTTCTGAAGCAGGATATTTGGCAATTAAAGTAATTCCGTAGCGTTTTACCGCTTCATCATCCGCTAACTCACGGGAAATTTTAATACCTAATGCTAAGCTTTCTGGTGTTTGTTGTGCCACACGGTGAAGACGCGTTAAATTCGCTTTAGCGGCTTGATAATCATTTTCTACTATCGCAAGCTCAATCAATTCTTTCAAGGTTGATTGTCGTCTTGGATCATATCGCAGCGCATCTTCAAAATAGCCCTTGGCTTTTTCGGTGTCACCTGCAGACATACTACACACGCCTAAGTTTTCGTAGCTTGAAGCGGTGCGAGTGTATTGTTTGGTTTCAATCGCGGCTAATAGCATTTCTTCAGCTTGTGCGAATTTATCTTGCTGGCAAAGAAACACGCCAAAGTTATTTTTCGCATCACCACCTGCATCTGGCGCGGCAATGGCTTTACGGTAAGCCGCCTCTGTACGTACAGTATCACCTACCGTTTGGTAATAATACGCCATCGCGATATGCACTGAACTTAACTGCGGTGCATATTCAACCGCACGATTTAAATTAAATTTAGCTTGTTCAATATTGCCTCGATTTAAATAAGTCAGTCCCAGCTGCATTCGCTCAATAGCTGCGGCTTGCTTATCTAAGGTTCTTTCGGCAACAGGAATATCAGTACCGCTATAAGTTCGCTCAGTGACACAACCCGTTAGAGGTAATGCCATCGCGACTACAATCAAAAACTTTGGCAATCCATGCATATTCCAACGCCTATTAATCTATACAAACAATGAGTTAATCCATTGTGACCGAAATCTGATTTTGTTGCATTTGTTTTTTTGCTAAACGTTTAGTGCGATCACGAATATCACCGGCTAATTGTCCACAAGCCGCATCAATATCATCACCACGGGTTTTACGCACAATAACCGTTAAGCCGTATTCCATTAATACTTTAGAAAAACGGTCAATTCTAGAATTAGAAGAGCGACCATATGGCGAACCAGGATAAGGATTAAACGGAATTAAGTTAATCTTACACGGCGTGTCTTTCATTAGCTTGGCTAATTCATGGGCTTGATCTGTACTGTCATTGATATGATCAAGCATCACGTATTCGACTGTAACACGTCCGCGGTTAGCATTGGACTTTTCTAGGTAACGACGAATCCCAGCTAAAAATTCTTCTAGCGGGTATTTCTTGTTTACCGGCACCAATACATCACGCAGCTCATCATTTGGCGCATGAATACTCACCGCTAAAGCCACATCGATCACGTCACCTAATTTGTCTAACGCAGGCACGACACCTGAAGTCGATAAGGTCACACGACGCTTAGACAGACTAAAACCAAAGTCATCTAACATGATGTCCATTGCAGGGATCACATTGGCTAAGTTTAATAGTGGCTCACCCATTCCCATCATAACAACGTTAGTGATTGGACGATCGCCAGTGTCTTTATGGAAACCTAAAAATTCTGATACACGCCATACTTGACCGATGATTTCAGCCACTGAGAGGTTACGGTTGAAGCCTTGCTGCCCTGTTGAGCAGAAAGTACATTCCAATGCACAGCCCACTTGTGATGATACACACAGGGTTGCACGGTCTTCTTCAGGGATGTAAACAGTCTCGACTTCTTGGCCTTGACCAACATTGATCGCAAACTTAATGGTCCCATCAGATGACTTTTGAAAGCTAGCAATCTCAGGGGCAACAATTTCACACTTTCGAGCTAACTTAGCGCGCAGTGCCTTGTTAATATTGTTCATTTCTTCGAAGTCGCTAACACCAAAGTGATAAAGCCATTTCATCAATTGATCGGCTCGGAACGGTTTTTCGCCCATTTCTGCGAATAGCGCTCTCATCGATTTTCGATCAAGATCCAATAAATTGATCTTTTTTTCACTCATGTTGTGTAACCTCAAAAAACCTAAAACTTGCTTGCGGGCGGCGAATTATACAGATCCTAACAAAATTTGGCTATAGAAGTAGCAACAAAGCTTAGAGACTATGCTAGAATTTCCTCGGACTAATATTGGTCTGCCATTTGGAGGTGTAATTCCACCTTTATGATAACCCTTATCATTATAGTATTTATCGCCATTGCAATCTCTTTTCTTTGTAGTGTATTTGAGGCGGTACTACTGTCTGTTACGCCTAGTTATATTGCCACTTTGGCTAAAACGAATCGTAAAGCTGCCGATCGGCTTAATAAACAGAAAGAAAACGTGGAATCACCACTGGTTTCTATCCTGACTCTCAACACCATTTCCCATACCGTAGGCGCAGCTGTTGCTGGTGCTCAAGCGGCAAAGGTCTTTGGCGATGAAATGCTAGGGGTATTTTCCGGGGTACTGACCTTTCTCATCTTATTTTTCTCAGAAATCATTCCTAAAACCTTAGGTGCAAACTATTGGCGTTCATTAGCGCCATCAGTGTCGCTAGTTTTAGTGTGGTTAGAGCGTATTACCAAACCACTAATCTGGATGTCTTCAAAAGTCACCAAATTAATGGGTAAAGGCGACGAAGGGAAGTATATTCGTCAAGAAATGAGTGCGATGGCCGAAATTGGGCGACAATCAGGTGAACTTGATAAACAAGAGTCTGCCATTTTAACGCAAATGTTATCGGTTAAAGAAATGCCCGTTTCAGCGATTATGACACCGCGAACCGTGATGTTTAAATTACCGGTGACTCTGACCCAAGGGCAATTTGTGCAGCAGTTTTTAGCTAAACCCTTTACCCGTATTCCTGTATATGAAGACGACCCTGATAATATTATTGGTTATGTTAACCGTAATAATATCATTCAAGCAGAACGTTACACCCAGAAAGAATCCATTGGTGTATTGAAGAAAAACCTGCTGGTTATCCCTGAAACCGCCAAGATTTTACCGATATTTGAATTGATGATTAAGCGAAATACTAAAATCGCTATGATTGTCGATGAGTATGGTTCTGGTGAAGGTATTGTCACCTTAGAAGATATTGTTGAGTCTTTACTGGGACTAGAAATTGTCGATTCAAACGATCCTGTCACCGATATGCAGCAATTAGCGCGTAAATTGTGGAGTAGCCGCATGAAGCATAAAGGCATTGTATTATCTGATGACGGTGAGTTTACCAAGCAATCTCAAACCCCACCGCAATAATACTCTAGCTTTATAGCTATAGATTTAAGGGAGCTTAAGCTCCCTTTTTAATTTAGTTAATATAACCACAGCCTTGGTTTAACGGCTATGCATTAGCAGCAACTAAAGTAAACAACGACTAAAGTAAACAGCTACAAAAATCAGTCACCCATTAAGTTCATTAAACGCCGGATCAGGAACAGCCTCCTTTTTCTGTATTAGAGTAAAAGATGCCCAATAACTATCGCCTTAGCCTTGCTCATATTAACGATACTCATTCTAATTTTGAGCCTAGCAGTGTTCAATTTTCCTTATCGGTCGAGCAACAGCATTATCACGTCAACACGAAAACAGGTGGCTACGCCCGTTTAGGCCATCAAATTGAATCAGCAAGGCAACAAGCTGCTCAACATAACCATGAGTTTTTGTTTTTGCATGGCGGCGATAGCTTTCAAGGCACCTTATATTTTAGAGAATTTCAAGGCGCGGCTAACGCGCACCTACTCAATATGCTCAAACCCGATGCTATGGTGTTAGGTAATCATGAAATAGATGCAGGTAATAGCCCAGTACTGGCTTTTTTAAATCGTATCGAATTTCCGGTGTTAGCTGGCAATATGGATCTCAGCCAAGAGTTAACCGATAAAGAAGGCCGCCTAAGTGGTCACCCTATGCTTTATGATTACGACAATCAGACCCAATGTGCCAAGGTGCTAGTTAAGCCGTTTTATGATACTCACATCGCCATTGTCGGGATTACGCTGGATCAGATGCCGCTGATTGCTCGCCCCGATCCTGATACCCACTTTATCAATGCCATTGACACGACGGCTAATACCATTGCCAGTCTGCAGCAGCAAGGCATACAGCATATTATTGTCCTCAGCCATTTAGGGCTAGATCAAGACCGAGAGTTAGCAGAAAAAGTATCTGGGATCAGCGTCATAGTTGGTGGGCACTCACATACCTTACAAGGTCAATTCGATGAACTAGGTCTTAGCCACACTCCCTATGCTGAGCGGGTAAATAACACCCCTATCATCCATGCCAGTAAATACGCTGAAGTCTTAGGCTTAGCTAATATCACTTTTGATCGCTCTGGCGCCTGTATTGCCATAAATGGTAATAACTACTTTATGATTGATGATGAATTAGAAGTGCTGTTTAATCCTAAGCAAGATAATCAGCTTACTAACCTCAATACTTTGCCCACAGAGCAGCAAATAAATAGCGTAAAAACCAAACTTATCAGCCACCCTGCTATCCGTGGTGATCAGGCCTGTGAAAGCATTCATAACACTATAATGGAGCAATACCGCCCAGCGCTAAATGCGCTAGAAGAGCAAGTGCTTGCTTACATACCCCATGATTTCATTCATACCCGTTTACCCAGTAAGCACTTTCCCCATGGCAGTGAAATTGCCCCTTGGGTTTGTAGAAGTATGTTTAAAGCCACTAAGCATTCAGGTGAAAAACTCGATTTTGCCTTACATAATGCCGGTGGCGTTCGGCAGTCATTAAATAAAGGCAGCTTATCAATGGCGGATGTATTAGGGCGGATTTTGCCTTTTGAGTTGCCATTAGTGAAATATCAAATTCAAGGCAAATACCTTTATGAAGTGCTGGAGTCGGCCATTAATGCCGCCACCAATAATGGGGTAACTGGCACTGGCGCTGGTAGCTTCCCCTACACTTATGGTATCCGCTATTTCTATGATGGCACCTTAGCGATGCATCAACGTATTACCTCCGTTGAGTTATATCAAGACGGTTTATGGTCGGCAATTGATCCTGAAAAGCTCTATATTGGGGTGTCTTCGGCCTATACCGCCTTAGGTAAAGAAGGTTATGACGCATTACTAAAAGCCCATTGGCAACAAGACTTAGATACCATGACGTTACCTGAAGCCTTTGTTGATTTTGTTACCCAGCATGGAAACTTAATCGAAAACCCATTACAGCCTAATGTTTACTATATTAGCCACAGGTAATATTGAGTTTAAATTTTGCCTTGTGTAGTAATTTAGTATTCACAAATCTGCCGCGGATCACAGACCCTGTGTGCGCTTCATGATTTAATAAACTATCTTTATGTAGATTCATGACCTGAATCATTGCAAAATTTAGCCTAATCAAATAGGGAACGTATTCATGAAAGCAAAACTGATCAAATTAGCTGCAGCAGCAACATTAGCATTAGGCGTATCATCAGCATGGGCTGCTGGTATTATGCACCAAGGTGAAGTAGTAGAAACGATGAACAGCGGTGGTTATACCTATGTTCAAGTTAAAGCAGAAGATAAAACTTTTTGGGCTGCTGGCCCACAAGTTGCGATCACTAAAGGTGACACTGTGATCATGAATGAGCAAATGTGGATGCAAGATTTCACCAGCAGCACATTAAACAAAACCTTTGATAAATTATTATTTGTTGGCAAAATCGAGAAAAAATAACTCGCTTTAGCAATAAATACCCCATAATCGGCTAATTTTCATTAGCCGATTTTTTATCTGATATCAAGCAGCCATGACTCAAACAGCGCAATATTCAATTATCACCTTCAGGCCTGCTTTTGCTCAGCAAGTCAGTGAGCTAGTTCATCAAAGTGTTCGACAAATCTCACACCGACGATACTCTCAAGCCCAGTTAGCCGCATGGTCAACTAAACCGCGCTCAGCAAAACATTGGCAATTACGGCTGACGCGATCGCAATCTTGGTTAATGCTGGCAACAAACAAAGCCGATACTTTAGCAAGTCAGCAGCCAAAGGTTATTGGGGTTATCAATGTCGAAACCCATTTTAAAAGCCGCGGTTATATTGATAGTTTGTATATCGCCCCCGCCTATCAGCAACAAGGGCTAGCATGTCAGCTTTATGAAACCTTAGAAAAGTGGGCTCTCAGCCAAGGCTACGCAGAGTTGAATGTTGATGCGTCATACTTATCAAAAGCATTTTTCATCAAGCAAGGGTTTACACTGATCCAGCCAAGCTACCAAATCAGTCAACAGCAGGTGATTAATAGTTTCTATTTAAGCAAGCCGCTCACTTAAATCTTAATCCTCAGCAGCACAAGGCAAGATATCAACTGATAAAGACAAGTCTTACAAACACGTTAACCAGTGGATTTACTTTGTTAATAACGGCTGCAGCATCTGCTCTAAACCATTAAGTTTTACTTCATACATCAATGCCAATTGCTCGCCTAACTTCCCCTCAGGAAAACCTTTACTATGAAACCACACCAGGTATGGCTCGGGTAATTCCAGTAACTTTCGTCCAGCATATTTACCAAATGGCATGGTTTGGTTAATGGCTTCTAATAATAATTTCTCATTCATAGTGTCAAAGTCTTTTTGTTCAGGAGATTTAGTTAACAATAGCAATATAACATTTTGGAATAGCGATAAATACAAAAGCAAAGTTTAGTTATAGATAAGAGTCATTTACATTTAGCGGTTGGCAACACTAGCCACTTTTCTGGTCATTGATTTATTAAATAATCAACTTAAGCAATTCAATTTATTGATAAATTCTAGTGAATAGCTCATAAGGTTAACACAGTCAAAAAATCGCCATTAGCCGCTATTTTGTCAAAAAACAAACCCCTGTCAAAGCCACTAAAACCGTCAATTTATAGCACATTGACGACCAAGTCATAGCAACATAAAGTTAATAACAAGCGCAACATAAAGCGCCAACAAAAAATCAACCTTTTATAACCAAGCGAATCAATAATGATTGACAATCCAATGGCGTTATACCACATCAGGAGATGTTTTGATGATTATCTTAGTCGGTGGTGAAAAAGGCGGTAGTGGTAAAAGCTGCTTAGCCCAAAATATCGCAGTATTTCTCGCTAAAGAAGCCACAGCCAGTATTATCATGGTCGATTGCGACCCGCAAAGAACCACATCAGATTGGATCCAAGCGCGCAATAACAACCCTGAATTACCAGCAATAAATTGCGTCCAATTGTACGGAAAAATCCGTAACGACTTACTCAGTCTTGAGAAACATTATGATTATGTACTCGTTGACTGCGGCGGCCAAGACAATTTAGCCCTGCGCGCTACATTATCAGTGGCCTCTCACGCCTTAATGCCCCTAAGACCCAAGCGTAGAGACCTAAAAACGGTCAGTCACATGGATGATATTGTCGCTACCTGCAAAATGATTAATCCCACCATGAAAGCCTCTTTTGTGGTAACTCAGTGTCCAAGTTTGCCTAACCAAGCAGGTCGAATACTCGAAGCTAAAGAGGTATGTAAAACTTACGATATTAACGTGCTTGATGCGATTACTTACAGCCGAAATATTTATGACGACAGTGAAGAGTCTGGCTTGTCAGTCATTGAAATAGACCCCAATGGAAAAGCCGCGGTTGAAATCCGTAATATTGCTTGTGAATTGCTAGAAGTAAGCGATGCCAAACAGCTAATCAGGCAGCGAAATAATAACGATAATGTAACGCAATTAGGGGGAAGTTATGGGCCTGGCCGATCTGAAGAAAACCGTTACGCCATGTAGTACGCCTTTTTTGCCGCAAATGTCAGTTGATGACTTTATTGAGGCAGCAAATCTTTACGCTATGGGCAAACCACAGCAGTCGAGCGCCTGTAAAAATGCAGATTCAAACCAACAGGCGATGCAGCAACTATGGGAATTAACCACCCAAGCTGAAGCGAATGAACCCATAAATGAAAAACCTAAACCATTTAGACGGGCAACATTTACCTTAAGTGAAGCGGCAATTGAGCAATTAAACTGCTTAAGTCAAAGCAGCCAATCGGCAAAGTCAAAGTTAATTAGAATATTGATTAAACAGCATTTTTCATTATCACTTGAAGAACAACAGCAAATAGAGCAACGACTGCAAATACGTTAAATCAACTATAAAAATAAACTCCCTCCCCTTCTTTCTGGCAGCAACCTTGGTTGTTTGCCAGTTTTTTTTGTCTCAATAAAAATCAGCCACTTGAATTTGGCGCAAATTCACCCAATAACATAATGACAAGCTAATATAATCTGGGAGAGCTGAATGTTTGCAGTGTTTTTACTTGTCACCGTTGCGGTAACTGCCATCGCGTTGATTATGACTAAGTCTCAACGCACTGAAAAGCGCAGGCAACAGCTTATGACAAGGCCTTTCCCTAAAGCATGGCGGCAAATCCTTAAGCGTCGCTTACCCTATTTTCATGCATTGCCCACAGATCTGCAGCTACAACTAAAAAAGTTAATCCAGATTTTTATTGATGAAAAACAATTTGTCGGCTGTGATGGCTTCAACATTACCGACGAAGTAAGAGTGACCATTGCCGCGCAAGCCTGCTTGTTATTACTCAATCGAAAAACCAATTTTTACCCCAAGTTAAAACAAATTTTAGTGTATCCCTATGCGTTTATTGTTGAGAAAAATAACACCGACTTTGCCGGCGTATCCTCTAATAAACGTAATGTGTTACTGGGAGAGTCCTGGGGTAATGGCAAGATCATCTTGTCGTGGAAAAGTACTTTGGACGGCGCTGCAGCGCCATTTGATGGTCAAAATGTGGTTATTCATGAGTTTGCTCATCAGCTAGATCAGGAAAACGGCAATGCCAATGGCGCACCGCCATTAAAAGAGTTCACCGATTATGCCACTTGGTCAGCAACACTCGGTCGTGAGTTTAAAGCGCTGCAATATTGTGCCCAGCATCAATTACCCTCGCTGTTTAACTACTATGGTGCGACCAATCCTGCTGAGTTTTTTGCCGTCATTAGTGAAACCTTTTTCGAGAAACCGTTAGCGTTTTACCAACAGCATCAATTGCTTTATAAAGAACTGAGTCAGTTTTATCAGCTAGACCCAATCAATTGGCATTAAGATCAGCATTGAGTCATTGATTTTCGCGGCTATCATTACCAGCCAGCATTTAGCAGACAAGGAATTTTCATGCACAAAGCCATCTTAAGATTATTATTAACCACTAGTTTATGTTTAATGTCTTCTTTACCCCTAGCAGCTCAAGAGGCACTCTCTGACGAGTCAAAGCAACAAGCTAATAGCATTCTCGACCAACTACACCAAAATGCCAGCCAGGCGAACTGGGACAGTTACTTTTCGCTATATCACCAGCAAGCGGTGTTTTTAGGCACTGATGCCACAGAGCGCTGGGATATGCAACAATTTGCCGGTTATGCCAGACCTACAGATGGTTGGCATTATGAAGTCAGCTCACGCCAGCTACTGCAGTTTGATAACACCATTGTTTTTGATGAATTACTTGAAAGCGCCAGTTATGGTCTATGTCGCGGTACAGGTGCACTACAATTAACTGATGATGGCTGGAAAATTATTCAATATCATTTAAGTATTGCAGTGCCTAACGACAATGCCAAAGCCGTGGCGCAGTTGATAGGCGCAAAGAAACAAGCTAAATAACCTCTATCGATAAGTTAATATTGATTAAAAACCTAAGCCAGCAACTTAGCTACGCTGGCTTTGCTTACTTGAGCGCTTAAGCCAAACAATCGATTAGTTTCTCAAGATATGAGTTTAACGAGCTATCAGTCAAAAAAGTCCATAAGCAAAAGAATACAGCAACAAAACTCCCCCCTATTAGTGTCTATGTTATTTACTCTAGCATTAGGTGCCTTCGATAATGACTCACTAATCCTTTAGCCGCTTTGGATTGATATTAATCAATAACATAACTAGAAGGTTTAACTGAATCAGCTGTGATTTCGCTATAAATTTTAAGCAAAAAAAAACGGCTCATAAGAGCCGCAACACAAGCAAATGGTTGAAAACTTACTGGGTAGGAAGTAAAAATCCTCGCATTAAGAACGACAACTAGCTTGCGCTAAAATTCCAAATACTGGATAAAACCCGATGTAGCCTGTAGGTAAACTACATCGGGGGACATCAGCTGCATGGCAGCTAAACTGTTACAGAAGTGGTATTAAAACAGCTCTTCTTCGGTAAAGCCGGTCAATGCCCTCACTGAAGATTAACCGCCTTGAATACAGCTTGTCACTTGGTCAAAGTAACCTGTGCCCACTTCTTGTTGATGCGACACGAATCTATAACCTTTCTCAGCCGTTATAAATTAAACTTTTGTAATACGTCTACTGAATTTAAGCTGTTAATAACTCATAACCCGGTAGTGTTAAGAAATCGACCAACTCATCAGAGGTGGTAATTTCCTCAAACAGACTGGCCGCTTTAGTAAACTGACCACTGGTAAACCTTTGCAGCCCTAGCTCTTGCTCGACATTAATTAGCTCTTCAGCCAGCATGGTTTTGAATAAGTCTTTAGTGACTAACTTGCCATTAGAAAGTGACTTTTCATGTTGGATCCACTGCCAGATCGAGGTGCGTGAGATTTCTGCTGTAGCGGCATCTTCCATCAATCCGTAGATAGGAACGCAACCATTACCTTGGATCCACGCTTCGATATATTGCACTGCGATACGAATGTTTAAACGCATGCCCGCTTCGGTACGTTCACCATCACAAGGTGTCAGCAGCTCTTCGGCTAATATCGGTGCATCGACATCACGGGTAATGTGCAACTGGTTAGTTCCGGCGCCAATATAATCATTGAAAATCGCCATGGCGGTATCGGCTAAACCAGGGTGTGCCACCCAAGTACCGTCATGTCCATTACGCGCTTCAAGCTCTTTATCACCTTTTACTTTTTGCAAAATAATTTCATTTTCTTCGGCTGTTTTAGCCGGAATTAATGCTGCCATGCCGCCCATAGCTAATGCGCCACGCTTGTGACAGGTTTTAATCAGTAGACGTGAATAAGCACTTAAAAAAGGCGTATCCATAGTGACTGCTTGGCGATCTGGTAAAACACGGTCAGCATGTTTGTTCAAGGTTTTGATATAGCTGAAAATGTAATCCCAGCGGCCACAATTTAATGCCACAATATTTGAACGTAGTTCATATAAAATCTCGTCCATTTCGAATACTGCCGGCAGCGTTTCAATTAGGCAGGTACATTTTATTGTGCCTGGCTTTAAACAAAAACGTTCTTCAACGAATGCGAACACTTTTGCCCACCAGCGCGCTTCAACATGACTTTCAAGCTTAGGAAGATAAAAGTAAGGGCCGCTGCCATTAGCTAATAATTGATGGTAGTTGTGATAAAAATACATCGCGAAGTCGAACAGACCACCTGGAATAGACTCGCCCTTGAACTCAACGTGCTTTTCTTTAAGGTGTAATCCACGTACTCGACAGATAAGTACTGCAGGATCTTCATCTAAACTGTAATGTTTGCCTGTTGCCTCAGCAGTAAAGCTAATATCGCCTCGCACTGCATCACGTAAGTTAATTTGACCTTGAACGACTTTTTCCCAGCTTGGTGCTAGTGAGTCTTCAAAATCTGCCATGAATACTTTTACGTTGGCATTCAGCGCATTAATAATCATTTTGCGATCTACAGGGCCAGTAATTTCAACTCTACGGTCAGTAAGATCTTCAGGTATCCCTCTAATCGCCCACTCACCATCTCGAATAGCGCGGGTTTCAGGTAAGAAGCCAGGTAATTGACCATCATCAATGCGTTGCTGCTTTAATTTTCGCTGTGATAGCAACTCAGGAACTTCTGCAGCAAAAGCACCACATAAACTAGCCAATAATGACAGTGAGCCATCATTGAAGATAACCTCTTGGCCAGGGACTTCTGGGCCAATCAAAGCAAGCTCTGAGCTTGTTGGTAAATCAGTTTCAGCACTTGGCTGTGATTTAGCATATTTAGCCATTAGTTGTTCTGCTGTCATATTTAGCCCCTTGAGCAATAATTCGTTTTTAAAAGTTAAATGGTGGTCAGTAAGCGTATTTATCTGTACACCTCTATCAGTGTTTATAAACAGACAACTTACTTCCACATATCTAAAAACAAACCCTGCTACTTTTTAACCATCAAATGTTTGTTTCGTACTAAAACCTAACCAGAAACGTTTGCATTTGCAACAACCAAATAACATCCTCAACAAGCCAAACAGCAACCTAATAATTGGTAACACCAACAGCAAAAACACAACAAGACACTGATTTAAAACAGATAAAAATTAAAACAACATTTAATTGGTTTTAGTTGGTAACTTGTCCAACCAATTTACCAACAGCACAAAAAGGTAATTACACAAGTACTTTAATTACATATCGCAAATAATTGTGTACAGCCTTAAGGCAGTTTTCTACTAAAGTAGAAATAGCATTTTGTTTTGAACATACCCTGAGGTAAAGCCATTAAAATAATTAAAATCATTGAGTTATAATATGCTTAATCACAACCAAATTTAAACAACTGTTTTAATTTGACGTTTACGTAAACAAAATAGGCTGTATAGAATATATACTCTAGATTGGTGGAGTTGTAACCGGATCAACATCACAAAAGTTATTGGTTTAGTCGAAAAAAAATGCATCTTTTTTTATAAAAAGTTAAAAACAGTCACAATTTAAAGCATTTTTGCACTAAGGAAGGTCAAAGCTTGCAAATACAGAAGCCATATTGGTGCAGATAAAAACGCCCAAAGCAGGTAGCTATGATAAATAAACCACTTTATTTCGACCTTCAGATTTTGCTTTATATAAGGCTGTATCTGCACGGTTAATGATGGGATCAAGGCTTAGATCATCTGCCGTTATTTGGCTAACCCCAAAACTTGCGGTAATTGTAAATTGATGACCAGAAAAACGAGTATCAATCGACTCAATATCAAATCGTATTTTTTTCGCTAACTCAACTGCTAATTCAATTGTGGTAAAAGGCATAAAAATAGCAAACTCTTCACCACCCATTCGACTGACGATATCTGTACTACGGGTATTCGCCGTTATCACCTCAGCAACCTTTTTCAGTGCCCAATCCCCAGTGCCGTGGCCAAAGGTGTCGTTAATCTGTTTAAAAAAGTCTAAATCAATCACTATAACGCTATATTGTCCGCCACGGGCAAGCACTTGGACAAATTCATCTTCGGCTTTTTCTTCGCCAGTACCACGATTTAACAAGCCGGTGAGTAAATCAATTTGAGCTTGTTTACGAAATTGATTTCTTTGCATCCATGCGGTGGCAAGCAACAAACTCAAAAATGCTACCGTGCCCGTCAAGACGGTAGAAAACATAAACGAAGCGCTTTTTTCGTTATTCATAATGCTGCGCTCTTTCGCTAGCATTTCTTTATCTTGTGCCAGTTTATTTAACTGGCGAGTCTTTTCTGCATTATCGAATTTTGCAACTTGGTATGCCGTTTCTTTGACCTTTTTATCATTAATTAACAGCATCCCTATGGCATGGGCTTGCACATGATATTGATAAGCAACTTTAAATTGACCACGTTTACTGGCCACCATTGAAAGCACATTATAAGCACGCTGCTTAGCCTTATAATTATTAGGCTCGTTAGTCAGTTTATCGACCAATTCGGCATACTCAACCGCCTGTTGAAATTGTTGTAACTGAAAATAAACTTCACTTAAATAAGCGTAAATATTATTAATTTCTAACTCAAAATTAAACGGTTGATAAGCTGCTAACGCTTTAAGAAATAACACTTCTGCGGTTTGATAATGATGGTGTTCAAACTCAACTATAGCCTTGCCTTTAATGGCCATAGCTACAATTAACGGGAAATTATTTTGCTGACAATAATCTTGGGTATCTGCAAATAATTGTAATTGTTCTAGATAAGGGATTTGGTTCAATGATAATTGCGCGGCAGATGTCAGTACCATGGCATAGCAATGGGATTTGCTATCTTGGCCTTTATTTAACATAAAAACAATCTTCGAAAGCCTAAGTACCTCGTCATATTTATCTAAATCTAGATAGGTATTCATTAGCCTGACATAGGAACTGATTTTAATCGAGTTATCTTGAAAGCTGTCAATGCGTGCTAGGCTTTTCTCCAGTAGGCTAAAAGCATCTTCATAGCGCTTTAAAGGAATACTAGCAGAAATTTTATAAGCATAAATATTCGTTAATTGCTCATCGTTCGGGTTGAGTAATAGAGTCTTATCTAAAGTCTGTAAGGCACTTTCATATTTTCCGGCAAGAATAAGCCGTACCGACTCAAAAATATAAAGCCTTATTTTTTGCGCTCGACTTAGACTATCAAACAAACCAAACAGTTCATTAATGCTGGCGCTAGAGGTATCAATATCTTTAAGTATTGATACATCTAGCAGATCTAATTTTTGGTCAATATCGTCAGCGCTGACGTCATCGGCACTCACTGCTGCGCAGAAAATGAATAACGTGGAGCAAAGTAACCGATTAAGCGCTTTTAGCATGAGGTTAAAATTACGATAAGTGATGGACGAGTAAAATTGATTTCAGTTCAACATCACCCACCAAGGATTTAACTTGCCCCATATCCCCTGACATCACAGCGTCAATGTCTTTATCTGATAAACCATTGGCCTGCATAACGCCGCGAGGATCTTTCTTATAAGCCTCTAACAACTTGGCATCTGAGCTTAATTGAGTAAAAAACTCGGTTAAATTTGACATGTTATTTCCTTATTTGTCTTCAAGGTTGTTATCACTATTGATTAGTACAGCTATCAAGCGCGGTTATTGTCCACAATAACCCGTATTCTGTTAACCAATATCATTGGCATTAATCCCTAATTTTTTCATCATCAGCTGATTTAACTTCAGCGGAATTGAAGGTGGGATTAATAAAGTACTGATCATACTTAACGGCGCAAACGGCAAATCCTTTAAAGGAATTTGGTCAATTCTTGGAGATTGAATTGGCAAGTTTGCCGCTTCATATATAATAACTTGGTGATCAAGTGGGTACCATTGGCTTAAGTGATCAACCAAAATCTCCAGGCGGTGTTGATCAGTACTAAACTCGGTCAAAGTATGCTCACCAGCCAAAGCGATTTGCCATAATAGCAAGTAAGTCGCAGGATCTGGATGATGCTGGTAAAGCATAAATTGTGTTGCTTCAAAGCTTTGATGACCATTAGAGCCGGGGTCAATGCCTAAATCTGCCCACAAACATGCTTCAGCGGAAATACCCGGCAGCATATTTGCCTCATAGCCTTCGTTAACCGCTTGCTTAATGGCTAAATGAGATACACAAGAAAATACCCCAGGGTGACCATATAAGGCTACCACCACCAGCTTATCCTGACGAACTTGCTGCAAAATCGCCTCAACCATCTCAGCATAGCTGTCGCGGCGATTCTTCACTTCACCCTCTTGAGCATAATGGCACTGTAATGAGATATGATTGCCATTTAAGCTTTCAAGCCAACGGTTAGCAAAACCATCGGGCACAATAGAAAATACAATATCTGCATTCTCAATATAACTTTGACTTAATTTACTGATATGGCCGGCAAGTTGCAGTCCCGTCCCTACAAAAACTAAACGTCCAGTCTCACCCGGTTCAACTCTTGTTAATGACATTGTGCTCAATTTTTTTCAAAAAAAGGTTAAGAGTTTTCTGCACTAAATGCCCTAGCATTACCATGGCGGCACACGGCATTTAAAAATAACTCCAGTTACTATCAAACTTATATAAATAGCAGCGCTATTACCACCTCTTTTAAACATTTGCACAACATATTTAGCGCCAATAAAATCATCATTGGTCAAATTTGGGGAACTAACTGAGTCACTAATGAGTCATAACCGTCATTGAAGTAGTAATGAAGTATCAATAGCCACTTGTCAGCATAGGGAAGCCTTGGGTATGATGGCGTCAGATTTTTAGGAAATAGCGCAGACAATGATAAATAAAAAACAAAGTCTTACCCTTTTAGGCGCCGTTGCGCTTTCTGTATCACTAAGTGCATGTAGCGTTTTTGACTACTTAATTTACAAGCCAGATATACCGCAAGGTAACTACATGGAGTTACAGCAAGTTGAAAAACTGCGTATCGACATGACTAAAGAGCAGGCTGAATACATCTTAGGTCGCCCAGTGTTGCGTGATAGTTTCGCAGACAATATTTGGTATTACGTTTATCACTTTAAAAGTGGCCGTAACGCTAAAGTGACTCATAAAGAACTTATTTTATACTTTGATGGCGACTTACTCACCAAAGTTGAAGGCGACTATAAGCTTAGTGATGACTTTAATACGCCTTTAAACGAAGGGGCATTGCCAACAGTGTCAGCCCCAGTTGTTGCACCATTACTACCTGAGCAAGAACCTAAAGCGATGAGGGGCGATATTCACCCACTTGTTGAAGAAGAGCGCTTAGAAACTGAAAATGATGTACCGCAGCAAGATGAGCAGTAATGAAAAACAGATTTAAGCAATAAAAATAAAAACGGAGAGAATGTTTCATTCTCTCCGTTTTTATTTATGTAATAGCAGTAATACATGACCGCTTTTAGTTCAAATCAGTTAACTTTTGCACCCGTTATCTTATTGCTGCGGCCTTCTTCTTTGGCTTTTTCAGCACGCTTGCGACGCACATCTTTAGGATCTGCAATTAATGGCCGATATATTTCTATTCGTTGACCGGACACCAATACTTCATCATGCTTGACCTGACGGCTAAACACCCCTAGCTTCACCTTGGCTAAATCAATTTCTGGAAAAAAGCTGACAATATTGCTTTGCTTTACCGCCTCAATAAATGTGGTGCCAGGCAGCACATTCACGCTAATAATTTTTTGCTGAGTCGGTAGCGCATAAATCACATCCACCGCAAATGTTTCAACATCATTTGTCATTGTAAATCACCTTGGCTCTTTCAGTGAATGCCGTCACCATTGAATTCATCAGATCTTTAAACACTTTGCCAAAGGCCAAATCAGCTAATGGATTTGAAAAATCGAAATTTAAATCAAATTCAACTTTACAGGCATCGTCCGTTAACTCGGTAAAGCGCCATAAACCGTCTAAATGTTTAAAAGGGCCATTCTCAAGCCTTAACTCAATCGTTTTACCTGGCACCACTTGGTTACGAGTGGTGAAGGTTTTACGGATCCCAGCTTTAGAGACATCAACCGACGCCACCATAGTTTGTCCATCAAACTCCAGCACTTTCCCACCCACACAGCCGGGTAAAAATGCATGATATGACTCCACATCATTAACCAGATCATACATCTGCATTGCACTAAATCGAACCAGTACACTTTTTGAAATTTTTGGCATGAAAAACAACACTCATATTAACAATGAGTCGATTTTAACATGCTCCCAAGAAAACGCATCCATTACAGCTTGATGAATGTACTCGCATCTTTAAGCCGTTTGGGTATAATCCACAGATTAGTTTTCTCTCTCCCCCATCTCTGCCACACGTCAACGAGTAAGCAGAGTTTTTAAATGGGATAACAGCGGGTATCACACGCGATTATGGTAAAAAAGAATTCAAAAAAATCAAAGAATCCGCCCGCTACGATTACACGTAATAAGCGCGCCACCTTTGAATTTAAAATCGAAGAAAAAGTCGAAGCCGGTTTAGAGCTTCAAGGCTGGGAAGTAAAATCTTTGCGTATGGGTAAAGTGACCCTCGCAGATTGCTACGTTTTTATTAAAAACGGTGAAGCCTTTATGCATGGCTGTACCATTCAGCCACTTAACACTGCAACCACCCATGTAGTTTGCGACCCAGTGCGTACTAAAAAGCTGTTATTAAAGCGCAGTGAAATTGATAAACTTGAAGGCTTAATTGAGCGTCAAGGCTACACCTTAGTGCCATTGTCACTTTACTGGCGCAAAAGCGCTTGGGTAAAGGTGGAAATAGGACTCGGTAAAGGTAAAAAAGATCACGATAAACGCCAAGACACTAAAGAACGTGAGTGGAAAGTTGAACAATCTCGAGTAATGAAGAAGTCGAGACTGGACGGATAATGAACAAACGATTGTAACTGTGGTCAAATACATTAGGTATTTTAGTATTTACCCGATACAATCAACAAACTTTGGGGGCGATTCTGGATTCGACAGGATTCACGAAACCCTGGGAGCATGTCGAGGGGCGGTTGGCCTCGTAAAAAGCCGCACTGTTATAGTTGCTAACGACTCTAACTACTCTCTAGCAGCTTAGGCTAGCTAGCCATCTTACCCACGTCTCTCAAATGGGCAGGGATTCAAGATGGTCATATTACATTTGATAGCGAGGGAACTCCGTCCGAGGGTGAACCGCGAAATAGTATCGGACTCGCCAATTGCAATCCTGTCTTTCGGAGTGTACTTGGTTAACCAAAAGAGAGACTAAACATGTAGCGCCTTGGATGTAGGCTTTCTGGACGCGGGTTCAAATCCCGCCGCCTCCACCAAATTCTAAAAGGGCTTAACCGCAAGGTTAAGCCCTTTTTCTTTGGCTAGTTCAAACAACTTTTATCAATCCCAATCAATAACTTTCTCGATTCCAATGAGGCGGTGGCAACTGAACTGCCGGCCATAAAAAAACCTGCACTTGGCAGGTTTTTATCAAACTCAATTAAAAAGCGATTTAGTTTTGCTTTCTAACAAACTTTGATTTGAGCATCATTTGGCCGTGACCATCAACTTTACAGTCAATATCATGGTCAGCATCAACAAAACGTTTGATAACCGCTTTAGTACCAACTTTAAGCACTAATGAAGAACCTTTTACTTTAAGGTCTTTAATCAGCGTCACTTTGTCTTCTTCTGCAAGTAGGTTACCTACTGCATCTTTTAGGATGATTGCATCTGGATCAACGATTTCTTCGTTTGGGTTCCATTCATGAGCACATTCTGGACAAACTAGTTGTGAGCCATCTTCGTATACGTAGGCTGATTCACATTTTGGACATGGTGGGATATTGCTCATGGTGAGTTCTCTTTAAATGAATGATTGTCTGCCTTTAAGTGGCTTAAATAGCACTTTTATTGCAGAAACAGATAGCGGTTATTATACGCAAAATAAGCTATATCTGCTAGACAGCTTATTTGCTGAGCTTCACAAATTAGCACCTTGATGTGAGACTGAACTGGCCAAGGTGTTATTTTTCATACAAGTGTGTAAAACATGTTACATCAGTTATTTTAAGCCCAAACTCTGGCCTCATAAGGGCTTGCGATCATTGGTGATTTTTCCGAACACTGTTTAAGGCATTTTTTATACTGCTATTTGTTGACCTCTGTGAAATTGCAGCTCATATTGCTTACCAAAGGCTAAGTAATATAGTCATCTGTAGTTACTTTTTTAAGATACAAGGTCGTGTCTGTGAGTATAGTTGCTCATTATTTACATAAATGGAAAATGAGGCTGGGCATTTTGGTTGCACTAGTCTGTTTGTGGCCGATTCAAACTTGGCTAATTAATGCAATGACTACAGATGCGTTAAGCCCTTATCGCATCACGCTAACCTTGCCGCTCTCTGACGCCCTCAATCAAGATTATGGTCTTAGCCCTGATGCTAAAGTGAATAAGGTTTTTGTCAGTGGCAGTTTTTCTGACTGGTATAGTGACGACCCTTATTATCAAATGCAGCAAGTCTCTGCTAACCAGTGGCAATATGATCTTTCCATTCATCCCGGTGACATTGAATATAAACTGGTGCTGCATCTCGATGGACAGCCGACACCGATTTGGATTTTAGACCCGAATACCCCTAACACAGCCAGTAACCCTTGGGGTGATACCAACTCTGTGTTACACGTGTTTGACTGGCCCAAGATTGCCACCACAGTGCAGCTATTTACTCTATCGATTGTGGGGGCATTTTTACTATTTTGTGTATTAGAGCCTTTTTTATATTGGTTACTGCATTTAAAAATGCCCTTTCACCGTAAACTGATGATCAGCAACATGTTGATCCTTATTTGTGTACAAGTGGTGTTTTTTGGCTATCAACTGCATCAAAGCCGCCAATTGATAAAGCTTTCGGTTAGTGACACCTTGCATAACATGCACTTACTGCTAGCCAGTGAACAAATTGATTTTGACAACATAGCAAGCCAGCAACAACAAATCTCAGCGACCATTGAGCGTTTTTTTTCTCAAGCGACTACCCGCATCGATAAAAAACAAAACAGCTTATTTCAAATTACCTTGTCTGATTTTGCGGTGCTGGATAAAAACGGCCAATTAGTCAGTTTGCATCACCGCCGTCAGAATGAAACCATCCAACAAGATAGAGCCTCAAAACTTGGCTTTGCTAGCTCTGAAGATTACTTTATGAAGGGCTTATGGGCGCAATTAATTCCCAAGGCACAACAACAAGCGCTTACTGGGCAATTACAGGTAAAAAAACGCCCACGTAATATGCGTAAAATAGAAACCGCCCGTACCCAACAAGCTGAATGGGTACTAGGTTTTAGCCAGTTGATGCAGCCTATTGTCTACCGAGGTCAATTAAAAGGCTTTTATGGTGCGTCGATTCAAGTAAAGCTTTATGGCACTGAACTATTAAATATACTGTTTTTTCAGTTGTTGCTTTTGCTGGGGCTGATTGCTGTCGCTAGCTGGTTGTTTATGCGCGTCGGTAAAATTGTCACCAAAGACATTCTAATACTGACCAGTTGGACCCAAAGAATCGTTAAGGGTAATTTAAACCAAAAACTTTACATAAATAGCCAAGATGAAATTCAACAACTGGCCGAAGACTTCGAATTAATGCGTCAGTCCTTGGTCACCAGTTTTAATAAAATTGAGCAGCAAAATACTAATCTGTATACCGAGGCTTATTTTAATAATCTTACAGGCTTGCCTAACCGCAAAAAGCTTTACGCAGATTTAGCAGGCAAAACTGCGCACTCTTTAATTGCCTTTAACATTAATCAGTTTGGCCAAATAAATGATTTTTACGGGGTAAAAACTGGCGATGCGATTATCAAAGTTATTGCCAAGCGGATCGTCGCTGCCGCTAGTCAGCACACGGTTTACAAAACGGGCGCTAACGAGTTTGTCGTCACCCTTAGCAATCAAGTTGAAGATCTGCACTTACAACAACTAGCAGAAGCCATTATTGATGATGTCACTCAACATGCCATCACCATAGATGGCAACGAGGTATATGTTAACCTCAGCGCCGGTGGAGCCCACTGTATTGATAGTAATTACTCACAACTGCATCAACATGCTGATTTAGCCAGAAGAATTGCCCTTAAACAGTTTCAGCGTTATCAGCTGTTTTCTTTATCAATGGTCAACCCACAAGCTTTTGAACACAACATGCAGCAAAGCCGTATGTTGGCGCTGGCAATACAAAATGATGCCGTAGTGCCCTTTGTACAATTAATCCAGCCACTGGATGGTAATAGCGCCCCGAAATTTGAATGTTTAATGCGAATAAAACAAGCTGATGGCGATTATTTAACGCCTGCAATGTTTATGAAAACCGCCGTGCAATCGCGTATTTACCCACTATTGATGCAGAGTATGCTAACAAAATCTTTTGCATTATTTCATCTACAGCCCTACGAGTTTTCAGTCAATATCTCTATCGATGATGTTGCCCTACCTGAACAAGTGAATCAGCTGCTTAATTTACTGAAGCAATACTCTGGGGTGGCGCAAAGATTAACCTTTGAATTACTTGAAAGTGATGAGATCACCAACTACCAATTAGTAAAAGACTTCATTGCAAAAGTAAAACCTTTTGGCTGTAAAATAGCCATTGATGACTTTGGAGCTGGTTATTCTAACTTTAGTCATTTACTCAGCTTAGATGTGGATATCATTAAGATTGATGGCTCGCTTATCCGTCACCTAGATCATGATAAAAAAGCCCAACATTTAGTTGAAACCGTATCTGAGTTTGCTCGCAAAATGCATATTCAAACCGTGGCTGAATTTGTGGATTCTGACAAGGTGCTAAATATGGTCAAGCACTACCAAATTGATTACGCCCAAGGCTATTTACTGGGTAAACCCCAGCCAACAATTGAGGCAGCATTAGGCTTACCGCGCCCAGTAAAAAAACAGCTGACAAATAGCGTTATTGAGCCAGTATTTAGTTAACCCTCAGCACTATCTGCAAGCACTAATCACTAATCACTAATCACTAAGGAGTTAGGAGTTAGGAGTTAGGAGTTAGAAGTAAGTGCTAATCACTAACAAAAAATACCGCTACTCAGTTGCGGTATGTTGTCACTCACCAAGCCGGCTCAATCAGCGATGAGCTGTGTTTTTATGAGTCTGGTTGCAATTAAACTCGCTCAGACAACATGGCATCAGATTAGTGTGAAACACAAAACCGTGGCCATTAAATAAAACTAGGGCG
>NZ_JBFRKG010000005.1:0-34468 GCF_041469325.1 Shewanella sp. 10N.286.51.B8 | reverse complement strand
CGCCCTAGTTTTATTTAATGATGTTAGTTGCTGTTTGATTATAAAAAATTAGTTAGTTACCAATCATTTTTTGTTGAGAATAAACTCGCTCGCCCAAGGTGTTAAGCACTGTGCACTCACCATCAAGCACGGCAATAATCGACTTACCCTCTCGAAACTCATCGGGCAATATTACCCTTCCAGCGGCACTGACATGCAACCCTTTCAGTACAGTGTTATTCATAGATAGACCTGCCGGAGCATCATAAAATAGTACCGTTACTGTCGCTTTATTATCTTTATCAACTGTGGCTAACGGCTGCGTTACTTCTGTCATAAGTTCACTCTCATCCTTATAAAGCGGCTAACATGACTATTAGTTCCCTTATGATAAGTCTAGTCATGAATTATTGATTTATCGAGAAACTGAACAACATATTACTTACAAAGGTATTGTTAATTTGACCTAGCTCACTGCTTAATGATGATTTTGTTCAAAAATTAGGGGGAATTTTAATATCTACAGCGGTCATTTTTGTGCTGCTGGCAAGAAAATGAGCAAAAACCAGTAAAATTAACATTGAAACAGATACAGCCCCTAAACAGTTGCGATAATTTTTGCTAGAATCATCGACAATTTTTCGATATAAGACTGAGATTAAGATGGGAAGAGCATACCAAAACCGCAAAGAATCTATGGCTAAAACCGCTGGCCAAAAAACGCGTTTATACTCGCGCTACGGTAAAGAGATATATGTTTCAGCTAAAAATGGTGGTGTTGATCCTGACGGTAACTTAGCATTACGCAGCTTAATTGCACGAGCGAAAAAAGACCAAGTACCGACTCATGTTATCGAACGTGCCATTGAAAAAGCCAAAGGCGGTGGCGGTGAAGATTATGATACCGCGCGTTATGAAGGTTTTGGCCCTGGTGGATGTTCAGTCATCGTAGATTGCTTAACTGACAATGTGAAACGTACTTTCACTGAAGTGCGTCAAGCTTTCGTTAAAAATGATGCTAAGTTAGGTGGACCTGGTACTGTTGCTCACAGTTTTGACCACCAAGCCGTATTTGTATTTCCTGGTGATGACGATGAAGCCGTTTTAGAATTGCTGATGATGGCTGATGTGGACGTGACTGATGTTGAGTTAGAAGATGGCATGATCAGCGTTTTCTCACCAATCACTGAATACAATAAAGTCCGTGTGGCATTAACTGAAGATAATGCAGACATCGAATTTGAAGTTGAACATATCACATTTGTACCTCAGGCCATGACCGAAGTGACCGGTGAAGATGTTGAAACCTTCGATAAATTTATTGCTGCTTTAGAAGACTGTGATGACGTACAAAACGTTTATCACAATGCTGAGATTAACGACTAACAGCAACAGCTCTTACGCCAGCCCTAAAGCGGATGAGCCCAATAAAAACGCAGTCAATAGACTGCGTTTTTTTATGGCTTACCTTTGTAGCTAAAATAAGGGCAAGTCGCTTATTTTAATTCCATTTCTTGAACTTTTTCATAAGCTATTTCAGGTGCTGTAACCTCGGGCTTCTGATGTAAATCTGCTTTTAATTGTCCTTTTCGATGCTTGAGTGCGGCATCAAGTTTTTTACCTGCTTGGGTAAGTGCTGGGTACATAACGGGATCTGACGCTTTGGCAGCGATTCGGCTACCTTCATAGTTTGTGGTAATTTCTACTTCAAACTCGCCGTGCTCTTTTGAAATAATAATATCGAGTGATATTAGCGTTGGGAAATGACTGGCTATTTTAGTGAATTTTTGATTGACGTGTTCTTTTACAGTATCAGTAACATCGACATGGTGACCCGAAAGATTTATTTTCATAGATAAATATCCTTTAATAATATAGCGACGCTATATACTTCACTTTCTTTAAGCAATTTTATTCTTACACCAGTATATTTGAGGACTTGTGTCCTAGAACTCAAGGGAAGTTGGATAAATTTTTGTTAACATTACAAAAATTTCTCACTACCACCTCATACTAGTGTTAATTATTTTGTTTGCAGCGATTCATTTGTCTTACAACTTCAGTATAGACATAAAATTAAAACAAAATCTGCAACTTTTGTCGTGTTTGCACTTTATTTGTGCATTTAGCTGTTTTTTAAGAAAATTAACCTTCAAAATAGTTTAAAAATCAGCCAAAGAAGCTAAATTAAGGCACAGTTCAAGCGTCCATGGCCTCAAGTTAATCTATGACTAAAAGTGATAATTCACGCTTTACACTCACTTTTAAGCACTGGAGTGGATTTCATAAAAAACCCAGCATAAGCTGGGTTTTGTTATATCGGTCATTTGAGATAAGTTTATCGTTAAAGTCAGTTAACTTTGGTTACCGACAAGGTGGGAGAGCTCGCACTGGGGCCAGTTACCGTAAATCGATATGTGCCAGCATCTGCAGCATTAAAATTCATATTAGCCCCTTTGGATGCCAATGACTGCATTTCACCTTCTAACACCGTTTCTTCGCCAGCAATAGCACCAAAATCAACAGTAGACCAATCTGCAGTAGCAATCTTAAATTCATGATTGCCCGCCTCTAAAGCGATATCAACATGGTAAACCGAAGAACCTTGGTAAGTTAGTGCATCAACTTCACCCCAGCCATTCATTCCGCCACGAATATACACAGTATTAGTGCCAAACATTTCTGTTTTATTGACAGTTAGCATTGGCTCTAAACGATTACTCATATTAAAAGTAAAAGTGTACATTTCTTCAGTTTCAAAGTTGAGACTCATATTCGTCCCTGCAACCGCTAACGCTTTGGCAGTATCTAAGGTCACTGCACCATTATCATCTAAACTGCCGTAATCAACTGTAGACCAATCACTTGAGGCAACTTTAAATTCATGGTTTGCTGCTGATACCAATATTTCTGCTTGGTAAATACTGCCACCCATGTAAACCAATTCATTGGTTTCGCCCCAACCATTCATGCCGCCACGAACATAAACACTAGTGCCAACGAAAGGCTCTTCGTTGTATACGGTTAGCACTGGGTTATCTTTATCTGCTGCATTAAGTGAGAACACATAAGTCCCATCAAGTGTTGCGGTAAAGCTTAAATTTGCGCCCGCTCTAGCAAGTGGCTCAGCTACGTCTTCATCAACTCCCGCTTCGGCATCTGACACGCCGCCAAAGTCCACAGTGCTCCAATCACTGGATGCCACTTTAAAGTCATAGCCACCCGCGGCTAAAGTAATTGCAACGCGATATTCACCACTACCAATATAGGTAAAGCTATCCACTTCACCCCAGCCATTCATGCCACCACGAACAAATACTTCAGTGCTGCCATATGGCACAACATCTGGCGCACCCGCTGTAGCATTAGCACTTAAACCTGCACCTTGTGTATCACCTTGGTTTTTCACAAACACTGCTGTGGTATAAGCCGGTACAGTAAACGTGCCCTCTTCAGTCCCCTCACTAAAGTTGGCACTTTGCACTGTGGTGTCAATCGACATAGATAAACTTGGATGCAAACTAAACCCAGATGCAGTCGGCACTGTATGAGACTGCTCACTTTCACTGCCGTTGATCATCACCACCATGGCATCAACTGAAGGGTCTATATCAGTTAAATCAGCACCATCATCAATACTCATCACAATTACGCCCTGAGTTTGATTCTTGCCAATATTATGGAAACCAACACGGTCAATAATGTCTTGCTCAGTCGTTAAACGCAGTAGTGGGCTCGTTTTACGTATAGATAAAAACTCATTAAAGACGTTAGAAGCAAACTCAATTTCAGACATAGAGGCAGCTGAATTAGGATTACCCGCAAGCGCAATAATTTGCTCCATTTTGGCAGCATTATCTTGCTCTAACGGTAAGCCGACATTCCAGTTATTACTGCCTTTAGTAAAGTCGACCCAGTTAAACCAATCGCCGGAATCATAAGTATTTCGGTCTAATGATTTCGAGCGCAACATGTCGCCACCCATTTGTAAAAATGGAATACCTTGGCTCATTAATGGAATCGTAGCAGCAATATTTTGCACTCGTACGCGGCTATCTAACGATAAACCAATATCATTTGAATACTGTAAAATATCCCATAAGGTTTCGTTATCATGCTTTGATACATAGTTAATACTGTCTGCAGGATCTAAGGTGTAAGCTGTTGGCTGTGAGTTCCAGCTAAAGCTACTCCCTGTGGCAGTATTGCCGTTAAAGTCTTTTAAGACGTAGTTTTGTAAGTTACCTGCCATTGATAAGCGCAGCGTATCTTGGTCACGCAAATAATCATCTTTTTGCTCAGAAGCAAATAAAGCCCCCCCTCGAACGGCCTCACGAATACGGTCATTAAAGGTACCGACTTCACTGCCTGCCATATTGGCTTGAGTGGCCTGTTCAAACAATCGATTATCGGCGACTTCACCAAAGTTCCAACCTTCACCATAGAAGTAGTTATCAGCATCAACCGCTTGAACGGCATCACGGGCAGCTAAAATACTGCTCTTAGGCATATGACCCATCACGTCGAATCGGAAACCATCAAAACCATATTGCTCAGCTAAAATCACCATTGAATCAGAGACAAACTTATCCATCATTCGATGTTCAGTGGCGGTATTATCACAACAGGTGGATGATTCAATGTTACCGCTAATTTCGTTATAACGGTGGTAATAACCTGGCACGACTTTATCGAGCACTGAGTTATCCCAAAGCCCAGATGAACTGGTATGGTTATACACCACATCTAACACGACTCTTAGCCCTAACTCATGTAAAGCTAAGTTCATTTCACGTAACTCTCTAACTCGAGCAATGCCATCGGCATCGCTAGCATAACTGCCTTCTGGGGCAATAAAATGCTGAGGGTCATACCCCCAGTTAAAGCTGTCATAGCCGCGCATAGCTTCAACTAATGCTTGGGCATCTTTTGAGCCTGGTAATGCTCCTTCTAGGATTGATTCAATTGTGGCTGATTTATCTTGGGTAACACAGGCATCTGCACTGTCTTCAATCTTGTCACACAAGGTGCCTAAAGTGTCTGTGATATCAACTCGCTCTGCCGGATCTTCATTAACAGTAGCGATATCATTGACAGGCAATAAATGAAAATGAGTCACGCCACTTTCAGCTAATTTACGTAGATGCTCAACAGGTGCACTACCCGCTTCAGTAAAGGCTAAATACTTACCTCGGTTTTCTGCGCTAGTGCTTTCATCGCGAGCACTAAAATCACGAACATGACCTTCGTAAATCACGATATCTTCAGGATTGGCAACCGTCATGACTTCGTGGTCATCCCAACCATCAGGTTTTAAGTCATCATCACTTAAGTTAATAAATTGACTATAGCGGCCATTGGTTGACACATTCAGAGAATAAGGGTCCGTTGATTCAAGTGTTTCAATGGCTTTAGTTACAGGATGGAAAACAATGAGTTCGTAACGGTAATACATTCTGTCTAAGCTCATATCACCGCTAAATGACCAAATCCCCGTTTCAGCATCTAAGGTCATCGACTCAGTACGGGTTAAGTTTTTAGCTGCATCATAAACTTTCAAATTCACTGTTTGAGCTGTTGGTGCCCAGACTTTCGCCATGATGTTACTGCCATCATAGATTATGCCTAAGTCAGCTTCATCAGCATCATTCTCACCAGTGGTGTACAGTGCATCAAGTACTTTAGCGGCTTGAACATGAGTTGCTGCAACAGGTTTGTTGTCACCATCATATGCCGCCATCACTAACTGATTTTTAGCGATAACTTTTGCTTCATCTGCGCTGAAGTTTGCTTCATAGGCTGGCCAGTCAGCTAAATGAGGCACTAAGGCTTTTTGGGCATCAGTGAGTTCACTAGTGACTACTTCTACTTGTGTTCCACTGATATTGCCTGCGATATCGCTCTCAATACCTGCGGTTGCAGAATGATGAATGACAAACTTTGCAATTCCGTCCGCTGACTGATTCCATACAAAAGTATTTTGATCTAACCAATGGGCACTTGCCCCCTCAATAGAGAAACCGACATCCAATATAGGGAAGTTATAGACATCAGGAGTGCCATCAATTGTAAAATTAGCCCGATCAAATTGAGCCTCTATTGCAGTAGAATCTTCATAAGCCTTGAGGTTAACCGACAAATCACCTGCAGATAACGCCTTGGTATCACCATCATGGATAATAAATTGGGCACACTCTGAGTACCCTTCTTTAAGATTAAGGATCCAATAAGCACCGTAGTTTTCATCAACACCATCAAACAGGTGGCCATTACTCCATTCTGTGGAGTCAAACGGTGGGGCATAGCTATTACAGGCATCGTTATTCCAAGTATGGAGCCTGTATGCCGAATAATTCGGATTCGTTTCGGTGTTATTATTATCCTTCAAGCGGTTGTAATATAGAACAGCTTGATTTTCACCAGCTAAAACCACAGGTAAAGGTAAACTGTCGTTATAACCAACAATACAAGCTTCATTTTTGGCATCAGGGAAAGTCGGTGCTTTACACACTTTTGCTGGCGGAGCCACACATTCAGTGCCTGTAGAGTTGGGAATGTTTGGCGAACTACAAGTCAATAATACCTCACCAGGTTCTGATGATTCACTACCACAGCCTGTCAATGCAGTGATACTAGCTGCAACCGCAGTCAATTTTATTATTTTAGAAATACTCATCATGAGTGGGCTCTCCCCATTGAATATGTTTTTATCAAACGTGATACTTGGTGTTTATTCTCTCGATTTTCTTTCAAGTGATTACATTGCATAAGTGAACCCCAAATAATATTCACGCCCAAAATATTGAATCGTTCCTGTTTTTTGCTGGGTGCCAAAATAACTTTTGGTGGGTTCATCGGTTAAATTGTTTACTTGAAATAACACACCTAACCCATCTGTGACTTGATAAGACGCTTGATAGTCAATGACTGTTTCACCATCAAAGTTGACCACTTGTTCATTAATGGCAACTTGTTCTGACACAAACTCATCGCGATAACGCGCACTCACTCGGGTTTCAAACCCTTCATAGGAATAGAACAGTGTTGCATTAGCAACGTTATTAGATAATCCAGCTAATGATTGAATCGTTGTATCGCCACCTAAACTGGTGATAGATTCAACCTCTGATTCGGTATAGGAATAACTGGCATTAAAGCCTAAGCCTGACCAAGCATCAGGTAAGGTTGAAAATACTTGGGTATAAGCTAATTCCAGGCCGCGGATGTAGCCACCGTTAGCATTATTTACTGCGGTGGTATAAGTGCCGTTATAGGTGGGTACACGGGAATTATTATCAAGCTCTTTGTATTCTGGGACATTAAAGCCATTCCCTGCAAAATCGAAATCAGTGATACCAATGGTATCAATGAATGAGTCAATATTTTTGTAGAATACTGCGGCAACTATCGCACCGTCATCGAGGTAGTATTCATAAGATAAATCATACTGATCGGCATAAAATGGTTTTAAGAAAGGATTGTTAGTACTGGAACCATTGATTTCGCCATCATCTGAAACCGTTGCACTAATGTCCCCAGCAAGACGATTAATTGGCGGGCGAGACATCACTTTCGCGGCCGCAAAGCGCAATTGGGACTCATCATTTAATTTGAAATTAAGGTTTATCGATGGCAAATAATCTGTATAGCTAATACCTTGAACTGTGGGCGCGTAATATTGATTAATAATACCAATTTCGTCAGTGATATTTTGCGCACCTAATGTAGCCTCTCCTTCAACGTTTTGAAGCATAGTGGCAGACTGGTCAGTGTTAACCACACGCACGCCAAAGTTACCCGTTATAGGCAAGCTGCCTATTTCTAGATCGATATTAGCCATCACATAACCGGAAAAGACCTCTTCGTATACCTCCCCACTTTGCAGCATGGTCCATGAGTAACCATTTTCATAACCTTTCGCGTCAATGACTCCAGCAGCATTACCCCAAGTTTGAACAGGTTGCGGTGTGCCATCAGGGAACCATGCATTGAGGGCTTTATCTACATCAATCGCTAGATATGAAGGGAAGTAACCAAAGTCCCCTTCCCAGTCGACCACTGTGGCCATTTCATCAGTTAACCTTAGTGGTGGTTGCGATTCAGAAAAAGCGTTATCAGCACCATATTCAAATACCGAGCGATCATTTGAGTAGGTACGATCAGAGTAGCGACCACCAAACTCTATACTTGAGATAAAATCATTTTCAAGTTCATAGGTGAAATCTAAACGAAATGCAGTTAATTCATCCTCATTTACAAAGGGGTAAATACCGTATTTACTCACCATAACTTTATCTATATTTGAAAAGTCATCAGCCTGATTAAAACCCACATCAGGTAGATTTAAACCATTAAGTAGATAGTTAATTGCCACATCATTATCAAATATGGGTGAATCGATGGTGGCATCTTCTGCAACGTTAGACCATAGCAAACCATTACGGAAATCACTTTTAGCTGACGATAACGACACATCTAAATTTACATTTAAGTTATCAGTGACTTGCCAATCAGCATTGATGCCAAAGCTGTTTACTTCATCAAAATCTTGATTGTCATCGTTGACGATTTCAACGCGAGTATTACTGTCTTTTGATTTACGCCCGAAATTACCACCAACCACCGCATTACCATCTAATACAGGGTTATGAATATTGGCATTTTCACCATCAAGTTTTACCCTAAAACCACGAGCAAAAGCTTCACTATCAAAACGAGAAATAAAAGCGTCCGCCTTCAGGACAAAGTTTTCAACAGGTGCCCACTCAATAGCCCCCATGTAGCCATTTCGGGTTTCAACACCGCCTAAATGTTGTAACTCGAAGCCTTCACCTAGGTATTCTTTATGAACATTGCTCATGTCACCGTCATCGCCAACAGGGCCATTAGTATCATTCTCTAAGCCATCAACATCTAACAAGCCATTATAAGCAAAACCTACAAATTGCGTCGCGACGCTTGGCTGTTCAAGACGGGCATAGCCCACTGCCACACCTAGAGTATCTTCTAGGAACTTGCCTTGGTATGAGAAACTTAAGCGGTGGCCGAACTCTTCAGCACCATAAACTTCATCAGCGCGGTCGTTATACATGCCACGTACATTGGCGGTAAAGTTATGTTGTTTTTCTTTACTTAATGGGCTGACTGTCGTCAGTTCAACAGTACCTGCTACACCACCTTCAATCAGTGAAGCTTTTGGCGATTTATAAACGGCTGCTGAACTAATTAACTCTGAAGGGTATTGGTCAAACTCAATGCTACGAGAACCACTGGTGGATACTTGCTCACGCCCATTCAAGGTTGAGAAAACAAAGTCGCCTGACATACCACGAATATTAATCTCAGCCGCCTGACCGCCTGTTCGTACCGCTGAAATACCCGGTAATCGCGTTAATGCATCGGCCATTGATACATCAGGCAGTGCACCTAAGTCATCTGCTGATAGTTGCTCAGAAACGGTATCCCCATAGCGTTTTGAGTTAAGAGAATCGATCAAACTACGGCTGTAGCCAGTAACACTGATCACTTCAATGTCAGTATCTTCTGCGACACTGTTTGCTTCAGCATTATCTGCAACAGCATTGCTAGCACTACTGTTATCGGTCGTAGTGTTATTATTGACCGCATCAGCGACCTGGTTTTTTTCTGTATTGATTTCATCGGCAGCAAGCGCTATATCGGATGAAAAAGCAAATCCGACCCCCGCAGCAGCTAGCGCTAGCGATAACACACTAGGTTTACAATTGAACATTGAGTTTCCCCTCACCTTACTGACTTTATAGTCACCCAACATTCAGTTATACGACTCAGACTAATGGAATATCAGGCATTATTATCCCGATATACTAGACATGGTTCAGCGCTAGCCTCAATTTACTGCATACGTATTCATAACATATTATTAACATACCAATTATTACAATAGTCGCTAAGTTGATGTAATCCAATGCTAAAATCGGTTTGCTAATTATGATTAATATTTACACTATCCGCGGCAATCCACTTTTGGCTATAGGCTAGTCATTAAATATCTAAGGGGAGGTAGATTTCGTCACTCACTCAGGTAGAATACTTTTCAGCTAAACCATTTGAGTAATGCTTCTAATCACAGTTTTAACCAGATTACTCACTAAGTGTTTGAAATTGTAAACAAAGGATAAATGATGGGTTTTAAGTTAACGGTAAAATGGCAAGCAGATCATTTTGATCATCAAGCGCCAGAGTTTAACCGGGATCACCAAATCGAATTTGGTACAGGCCAAGTTGTTCACGCCTCTTCTGCGCCTGAATATAAAGGCAATGAAGCCAAGGTTAATCCTGAAGAAAGTTTGCTTGCGGCCTTATCCTCTTGCCACATGCTAACCTTTTTAGCCATTGCCCATTTAAAACGCCTAACAGTTGAAACCTATGTTGATAATGCCAAAGCAGAACTAGGCAAAAATGATAACGGTAAGCTGTCAGTCACCAAAATGACCTTAAATCCAGTGGTAACTTTTGCAGAAGGCATTGAAGTCAGTCAGGAAGTGATAAATAAAATCCATGACAAAGCCCACGCCAATTGCTTTATCGCCAATAGTGTTAATTCTGAAGTAGCAATTAACGGCTGATAAATACCTGCTAAAGGCTGTATTTACAAATAAAAAAACCGATATCAACTTGACTTGATATCGGTTTTTTTACACTTATTTACCAAGCTTAACTCAAGTTAGCGCCTTTAAAATTGCGCTTTAGTATCTGCCGCAAATCCGCTTGCAGGAATTGGCTTAGCTTTTAACGGCGCGATTGGCTTTTGGATCAGCTCATCTTTTAAATAACGAATGGCGGTTTCAAGTTGGGCATCTTGGCCCGAGAATGTGGCAAAAGGTAAGTTATCTACCTCAATATCCGGTTCAACTCCGTGGCCTTCAACAATCCAACTGCCATCAATAGCGTATTGTGGATACTCCGCCACTCTTGCCATACCTTTATCCGTTAGGCTGTTGCGCCCTGAAAGCCAAACCCCTGCACCCGCAGTTTGCTTACCAATTAACGGCGCTAACCCTAAGGCTTTAATGCCTGCTGAAAAGGTCTCGCCATCTGAATAAGTCATTTGATCCGCGAGCACCACTAAGTGACCCCTAAAGGTTTGCTGCATATTGGTATTAGCAGTGCCATGGGTGGGCTGCCAAAAAGCCCACGCACGGCGCAGTAACTTTTCAATAATCCAGCTATCGATATTACCGCCACGATTACGACGCACATCAATGATTAAACCGTCTTTGTCATAATTGGTATAAAACTCACGGGCAAAGCTTTCAATATCCCCAGCCCCCATGGCATACAAATGTAAATAACCAATGTTGCCTTTACTGGCACTGCTGACTTTAGCGGCATTATTGGTGACCCAGTCTAAATAACGCAGCTTGGCATCGGTGCGGTTATCATGGGGCACAACAATCGTTTGATGGCTTTTTTTACCACGAGTTAACTCCAACAACACTTGTTTATTGGTTTGATTACGCAGTAGTTGACTAACCTGAGCAAGACTGCTGACAGGCTTACCATTAATGGCTTTGATGATGTCGCCCTCTGCGGCGTCAACGTCAATACGGGCCAGCGGTGATGCCTGCGTTGGTAGCTCTGGGTCGTTACGATAAATATGGTTAATCAGCACCCCTTTTGAGGTTTGCGCTAACCGTGCCCCTAAACTTGCCCCTGTGGCAGTGTCGTTTTTAGCTATATCACCACCGCGCACTTGCGAGTGCAATGAATCAAGCTCGCCCATCATTTGCTTGAACAAATCATTAAGCTCATTTCTATCGGTTAAGCGGGCTAATAACGGCTGATATTTTTGCTTCACCTGCTGCCAATTAACCCCGCGCATATTCTTGTCGAAAAAGGAGTCACGGTGCATTAACCAGGCATCTTCAAATATCTGCTGCCACTCTTGCATTGGCGCTATAGATAACTGCCACTGGGCGGTATCAACCTGAGTGTTTTTAAGCTCTGTGGCTATTTTATCGCCAGCATCAACAATATGCAGCTCACTTGGATTAGCCTGTTTTCTTAGCAGTAATTTTTCACCATCATCTGAGAGTTGATAGTCGCTGATATCAGCGGAAAACTCGGTTACCTCAGGCGACAAGTTATCAAACTTCACCAGTTTTAAGCTGCTTTTATCTGCCACTGTATCGAGCAAATATAGCTTATCTTTACTGGCAGTTAAGCTGGAATAATTGCCTGATGCCACCGGAACTTGCCAGAGTCTTTGACTGATATTATCCCAATCCACTTTGACTTTTTGATTACTATCAGCCTGACTTCTAGCCTCTTTGGCATCGGCAATGATACTGCTATTGAGCTCGGTTGGTTTTACGAAGGGAAATACCGACTTTTCAGTTAATGCGATGGCAAAGATTTCAGTGCGTTTATCAAAAACAGGCCCCATATTTCTATCACCCCAAGGCGAACCAGGAGTCGCTTTAAAGTGCCGCGCTGATAAAAAATATAACCATTGTCCGTCAGGGCTAAAGCTAGGTGAATGTGACTCGTATTTATCACTGGTAATGGATTGGGCTTTATTATCATTAACAGAATACAGCACGATTTGCGGGCGCTGTTGACCCATTTCCAATTTGGTTAAGGCAATAAATTGGCTATCACCAGACCAAACGATATCCGGATATTCTCCTAACCCTTCACCATGGGTGATGATTTTAGTATTTTTACCTTTGTTTAAATCCAGTAACCACACATTGCCATCGTAGTCATCATGGGCAATATAGCGGCCATTGGGTGATAAATGCAGACTGGTTCTTAAGCTACTGCCATCTTTAGTGAGTTGTTTTGCCCCTGCACTGCCATCAGCGGGGAATTGCCAGATCTCTTGCTCGCCTGATGCATCACTGATGCCATAAACCCAATCACCATCCGTACTTAATAACGCATTTCTAATGCGGGCGTTAGCGGGTGATTGCACTTGGATTAAGCGGCGGCCATCATGACTTGCTATGGCTACATGGCTTCTAGCGGTGATCACCGCTTTATCGCCACTGGCGGCTAACTCCACTGAGGTAGCAAATGCCATTGGATCTTTTAACCAATGTTCACGGCGATGGGGAAAATCTGAAGTCAGGCTAATATCGACTAAGGATGAACTGCCATCATTAATGCTAAAGACTTTAATATCTGCCCCATGCTGAAACACAACTCGACCATCATTTAACTGTGCATCTCTGACTTGCCAAGCACTAAATTGGGTATGTTGCTTAGCATCTTGACCATCAAGCGTCATCGACCAAATATTATCATTGCCAGATTGGTCGCTAATAAAATAAAGCCGATTTTGCCACAGCATGGGTTGTCTTACTGAGCCTTGATGAGCTGCTGTCAGCTTTTGCGCCTCTTGATTACTGCCCAATTTAAATCGCCAAATTTCACCTAAAGCGCCGCCACGATAAACTTTGGCGTTATCACCACTGGTTTGCAGGCCAAACTGAGTAAAATAAACATACTCGCCCGCATCATCAATGGTGCCTTCAATCGCATCTGCTAGGGGTAAATCCGTTAATTGCAGCGTCTGTGGATCTACCGTTTTAAGAACCCAGTAATTTGCCGGTCCATTAGCATTATCGGTGGCATACAAAATCTCCCCGCTGGCTGTCCAGCCTTGCAATCTGACGCGACTATTTTCAAAGCTTACTCGCTTGGCAACGCCGCCTTTGATCGGCATGACATACACTTCAGTAGCGCCATCATAGTTCGCGCTATAGGCAAGCCAATTACCATCTTTTGAAATCACAGCATCGATTTCTTCTGCTGCTTGGGTGGTTAATCGTGTTGCTGAAGTTTGATTTAACTGACTAAGCCAAAGATCGCCTTCGGCGGTAAATACCAAGGTTTGATCATGTAGCGCTGGCGCGCGGTAATAGCCTTGATTGTCTGAATTAACCGCAAGAGCGGATGTGCTTAACAGCCCAAGAGCTAATAAACAGGCGCTAACAGAATGGCGAAGTTTCATAGTCAGAAAAGTCCTTGTAAATATTATTATTTTCAAGCAATCAAACTAGCAAACTTAAACTGATTTAGCAGTATAAAACCCAGTATTTATTGCGATAAAAGTTTAAGAATTTGTAACAATTAACTTATTCGCCGCAAAAAAAGGGTAACAACTTTTGTTGTTACCCTTGGTGCTTTGGACACCTAGCTCGACAACAAATCTTCAAGCTAGAGCCAATGTTACTGTTAGCGCACTAGTGCCATTATTGAATCGATTGTTGCAAGCTTAAGCGCTGCTGTAATTGTTGGTATTGCTGATATTGAGGATGCTGCTGCTGAATAATCTCAGGGAATTGCAGCTCAATAACCTTCGAATATGCCTGAGCTTGCTCCAATTGTTTGTTATCTAACAGTTCAGCTAAATGCTTGATTGCATTAATGGAGTTTGTTGCCTTAGCTGCGCCAGTTGCGTTGGCTGCGCTAGTCGTGTTAGCTGAGTTAATGTCGTTAGCTGAGCTCATGACAGTAACTGCTGAACGAGTTTGTGCTGGCGTTGGTAATTGAGCTTGAGGCTGAGATTCTGGTTGTGATTGTAATTGTGGTTGTGATTGAGCCGCAGACATAGATTCACGCTGCTGTTGAGGCATAACTTTAGTTGTCACAGTTGGGAGCACATCAGCGGCAGACTCAACTGTCGTTGCCGTCATTGGCGTTGGCGTTGCTGAAATAGGCGTTTCAGTGGCTTTCGTTGCCATTGGCACACTGTCACCCGCATCTATATTGGCATGTTGGGTAAAGTTTGGATTAACTAATATCACGCTGGCAATGATCATTACAGATGCCGCGGTTGACAGCCCTAAACGATGCTTATGCCAAAAACTCACTTGCACGACATTTGTGGCTGCTGAATAACCTTGAGATGCTCTTGCCTGCTCAACTGGAGCGGCGCTCAATTTAGCTTGGGCTAAGATAGCCTTATCCATCGCTTTGGGGGGCGTTTCTAAATCCTGCTGATACAGGGTTTTAATTTCTTGCTGCAAAGCCACAAACTGTTCATCAGTCTTATCGTTGACTGAGCTTTTATCTTTAGAATCACTCATGATCCGCCCCTTGCCATTTCAGCGCTACACATTGCTTAATACTTTGATAGGCATAGCGAATGCGGCTTTTGGTGGCCTCTAAGGTTACATCGGCAATCTCACTGATTGCCGTAGCTGTTAAGCCCAATTCAATATTCAGCAAAAAAGCCTCTCGTTGTAATTGAGGCAATTTACTAATACAGGTCTTTAATAATTGCCCTTTTTGGCTATCAAGCAGTTGCTCATCAGGACTACTGCGATGAGAACTATCCAGTGTGCTGGCATCAAAGCTATCCATGCCCTCTTCTGCGGTTTCAGCAAGCTTATCGAGTGGTTTCACCGCCTGCACATGATCGATCAGTAAGTTATGGGCAATGCGATAAACCCAAGTGGTAAACTTGGCTGTGACTTGATAACTGCTGGCGGCTTTTATCACCTTGCCCCACGTGTCTTGGTATAGATCTTCTGCTAATTGCTTATCGTTGATTTGGCGCACAAAATAGCGATACAAAGGCCCTTTATGTTTGCTATACAGCTGCTCAAAAGCAAGCGAGTCCCCTTGCTGATAATTCAACATTAATTGCTCATCTGATAATGCAGTTATTTTATCCTTCACCGCCGACAACCTTGTTTTATAGACTGTTTTTAATCACTTTAAACAGTTTGCCCAGCGTAAATGCGATTGTCTATTAATACTCTGCAATTGAGCGATATTATTCACTGCACCTTATCATTAATACTCCTGTCGACAATGAGCTCGTTAATAATAGCCGAGTTAATAATAGGCTAGTTAAAAATAGCCTTGCCAATAATGCTGCCCTGCTTTGGCGGAGTATCATAAATAGGCTGCGGCATCGGATAAGCTTGTCGTTGATGGGGCTTTTTTATCCCGACATTGTTTGTAACAGACACTAGCATCGCCTGCTTAACAAGGGCAATAAACTCGCTGCGCTCACCTTGGCTATCTGCCCCTTTAGCATCAAGAGCGATATTAACTAACTCATGATAATCAAAGCCATGAACATAATTACTTTGATTAATTAATTGCCCTAAACCCGCCACCGCTGCAGCAAAACGAAACTCATCACTGGCTTGTTGAAAGAATTTGTCTTGTTGAGCAATGTCAATATCAATATCAAACTGGCCAAGCAAAGCTTGTTGGCTTGTTATACGCATGTCATGCAATGACAATGTGGCGAGGTTATCGGCACTAAAGCGCTGCTGAGCACTTGGTTTATGGGCTGGTGATTTATAAGCAGCTGAATCATCGATGCGCAACTCATACAAGGCACTATATTGGCCACTTGATTGAGCCTCCAATCGAGCATGGCCTTTGGACATTTGTTTATTAACGGGGTTGCCAAAATTTCGCTCAAAACCAATTAGTCGGTATTCCGTAATCAACCTTGGATTGAAGCGTAACTTGGCTTGTAAATAAGCTAAGCCTTGCTTTGCAGGCTCTGTGGCCTTGTCACTCTGTTTGATATTAATCAACAGCAGCAAGGTGTCATTATTATAAGGCGATGGCGCCAGTTCAGTATGTATCTGATAGTTTTCAGATAATGGCTGATATTGACTAAAGTCATATTGAAATGCATTGAGTAAATTCTGGCTTTGGATGGTATTTTTTTCAGGCCAGATTTGCTGGTTGAGTAAGTGCTTTAGCCTGTTATAGTCGCTGATACAGCCGCTGCTATCCGTATTAAATGTCAGCAGGGATAATGGCGTTTCACCACTAACCATGTTGCCGCCATGACTCACAACAGCCTGCTGAGCAGCCACGCAGTTTGGCTGTAATGTTAGAGTTTCAGCAACCCCATTAACGCTTACAAGCAGCAATAGGCTTAGTTTGCACGCCTGATAAATTGTACATTTACTCATCTATGACTCCGTAATAACCACAATACTATTATTAACGTGCTCAGATTAAAAAAGGGTTATTTATCTTTCACATTTAATCACCCCCAAAACAAAACAATATAAATCAATACCATAAACCCAAAAGCACATTAATTATGCGTAACGTTAACGGGTTAATTTTTACCTTATCAATAACCCAAAACTTGCAGTACACGATTGCTGTTCGATGTTTACCAAAAGCCAGTATAAGCATTCGTAATCACAAACTGAGTTTCAGCCCCAAAAAACACTGAAATGCAGCGAAATGTGAGCCAACATGATATTATCTAGCCCCTTTTTTATAGGCGCAAAAATGCAGCCTATAATGCCTGTACCCTATGCAGGTATAAGTAAAATTATTCTAATATAATAAGTGTGTTAAGGAGTTATCATGCAAGCCCTTGTTGCCGTAGTTATGGGATCTAAGAGTGATTGGCCGACCATGGAAGCCGCCGCAGAAATTATGGATAAGCTGCAGGTGCCATATCACGTTGAAGTTGTCTCAGCGCATCGTACTCCTGACAAACTCATGGACTTTGCTAGCACTGCTGCTGGTAAAGGCTTTAAAGTCATTATCGGCGGCGCCGGTGGTGCAGCACATTTACCCGGTATGATTGCCTCAAAAACCCGCCTTCCAGTGCTGGGTGTGCCTGTGCAAAGCAAAGCGTTATCAGGCATGGACAGCTTACTGTCTATCGTACAAATGCCTAAAGGTATTGCAGTTGGTACCCTTGCTATTGGTACTGCTGGGGCGTTTAATGCCGGCTTACTTGCTAGCCAAATTCTTGCGGTTGAAGACAGTGAACTTGCAGCGCGTTTGGATGCTTTTCGTGAAGAGCAAACTAATTCAATCCTTGAAAATCCAGATCCGAGGGAAGCTTAATGGCTAAGCAGGACGGTGAGCAAAAAAATCAAACCCACGCTACACAGCACAATGTATGGGTTTTAGGTGATGGTCAATTAGGCGCTATGTTGTCCCATGCTGGGCAGCCTTTAGCGATTAATGTTCGTCCGGTTGATATTATGACCCCATCAGATGAGCGTTTACCTCTTAACGATACTGACGTCATCACCGCAGAACGAGAGCAATGGCCTGAATCAAACTTAAGCTTGCAACTTAGCAAGCATAAGCATTTCATTAATGGCCCGGTTTTTGGCCTGCTGGCAGACCGTTTTACCCAAAAAAGCTTATTGGATGAGTTAGCTGTACCAACGTCACCTTGGGAGCTGGTTGACGACAATACTCAAACGGCGCAGTTGCATCAGCAATATGGCGAGCGAGTATTATTAAAGCGCCGCACCGGTGGCTACGACGGCAAAGGTCAACACTGGTTAAAACAAGCTGAATCAACCACCATCCCTGCTGATTGGCGTAATGAAGCCATTGCTGAGCAAGCGATTAATTTTGATGAAGAAGTGTCATTAGTGGGCGTACGAACCCAAACCGGCGAATGCTTATTTTACCCGCTAGCGTTAAATCTCCATCAAGACGGTATTTTAATGGCATCGATTGCGCCATTATCGCGCTTAAACCACTTACAAGCCCAAGCTGAAGCCATGCTAAGTAAAATTATGCATAAGCTTGAGTATGTTGGAGTGATGGCGATGGAATGTTTCCGGGTTGGTGATGAATTACTGATTAATGAGTTAGCCCCTCGGGTTCATAACTCTGGTCACTGGACTCAATCAGGTTGTCATATCAATCAGTTTGAATTGCACCTGCGTGCCTTGTGCGGATTACCTTTACATACCCCACAAGTGAATCATCAATGTGTGATGGTAAACTTAATTGGTGTTGATAAAGATGACCGCTGGTTAAGCTTACCCAACGCTGAGTTATTCTGGTACAACAAAGAAGTTCGCGTCGGTCGTAAAGTGGGTCACTTAAACTTATCGGTTCATAATAGCGCGATGCTAACCGACAGTATTGGTCAGCTACAACAATGGATGCCGCAGCTGTATCAAGCGCCATTAGCCTGGGTTTTAGATGAATTTAGCGCTGATTAAGATCAATGGCACTTAATCGTAACCCATAAAAAAGGAGCTAAGGCTCCTTTTTTATGGACTATTGATTTGCAAGTAATGATTTAGCTAGGGTTTAAATACACACTCGAGTGAGTACTTTCTCAAGATGCTCAGAGCTGGTTTGTTGCCTATAAGCGCGGTCTGAAATCGCTTTTAAGCTCTGCTGCACTTCATGACTCAAACGGGTAATTTCCAGCGCTCGACTACTGATACTGTTAGTGGAAGATTGCTGCCCTTGAATGCTGTAGGTCATATTACTGGCAACACTATCAAGTTGCTCAAATGCGCCGCCAATATCAGTAAATGCTTGGGTGACCCGCAGGCATTGTTGCACGCTTTCATTAGTCACTCTTTGACTGTCGCTAATGGCATTAACAGCATTACCCGCTTTGGCTTGCAGCTCTAACACTATCGATTGAATCTCTACCGTCGACTCTTGGGTGCGATGGGCCAAAGCCCGAACTTCATCTGCGACGACTGCAAAACCGCGGCCTTGTTCACCGGCTCTAGCGGCCTCAATGGCAGCGTTTAGCGCCAATAGGTTGGTTTGCTCGGCAATACTTTTAATCACTTCTAAAACATTACCAATTTTCTGGCTGTCGCTGTTTAATAAATCTAAATCAGATACCAAACTTTCAATGCCATTGGCAAAGGTGGTCATGGCAGTTTGATTACTTAACGCATCATTATTACCGAGCTCAAGTAATTGCTTCACTTCCGTAGAGGTTGATTTAAATTCGTCGGCATTGATTGATAACTCATCTGCCGTTTTCACTATGTCTGCTAATGAGCTTGAAATAAGCTCGGTTTCAGCAGTGCTTTTGGCAACGGATGATTCAGCCGAATTCATTTGCTGCGCCAACTCCTGCGAGCCATGGTGAAAATTATTGGCATCTTGCTTAATGTCATCTAAAACCAATTTCAGTTCTTCAATAAAACCACTAAGGTCGTTGGTAATTTTCGCCAGTAAATCATTACCACTATCGATTAGCGGCTTTTTAGGGGCGGCTTTCGTACTAATAACTAAACTTAGATACTCAGCCAGTTGACTCAAGCGTGTGTGTAAAAACTGCTTAAATAAATACAGACCTACTATCGTTTGCGCCGCACCTAATAGCGCGACAATGAGTAACAGCGTGGTTTTATCAATTTGAGAAGGTAAAAATGCAATGATGACCAATGCCACCAGCACCAACGAGATTAACGGATAAAGCAGTGTTGCCTGTAATTTATTATTATTGTGAGATTGCATATACAGTTCCGAAAGTAGTGATTATATTTTTCTAGCAACTCGTCATGAGCTTTTAGCGCTAGCGGTGCTTAACATTGATCCCCCCAAAAAGCCATATAGCCTCAAGGGTTACAAATTGTCACAAGCGGTTTTATTACTATCGGAATAAGCTGCAAAAAGTTTAGCGTTAATTGTTAAATATTTATGAACAAGGTTAAGTATAAAAACTGATCTAACCAAGAGAAAGTAAAAGCCCCGCGAATGCGAGGCTGATGAGAATGACAATAACTAATGCGTATTAACCGAAAAATAACCGCCATAACCAGGAAGAGTCGAGATCTTCTTTACAGGTATGATACTGAGCAGCGTAATTTCTGGCGCGAGCATCAACACGATTAGCAACAGGTCCAAGCCATGCTTTAGCTTTATAGCTGCCACGTTTATAGCCGCCCCAACCTTCGTGATAATTCAAATACTGATTTTTCGCATCCCATTTTGACACCCCATTAATGGCATGGGTTTTATAGATAAACCAGCCCATAAAATCCATCGCATCATCAAAATTACTGCGACTTGACCATGAATTACCGGTTTCACGTACATAGTCATCCCATGTCATGGTTTTTGCTTGAGCATAGCCATAGGCATCACTGGCGCGGCCAATAGGAATAAAGCCCCAAAAGTATTCCATTGGTGGCGCGGCATTATGTTTAAACGAGCTTTCTTGGAACATCATAGCTAAAGGCACATGTACTGGTACGCCCCACTTTTCGCGCGTTTTTACCGCCGATTTATACCAAGAGCGATTTTCTTGAAATATTGAGCATAAATTATCAGGCTCTTTAGGTGGCGGAGTTGCACAGCCCGTAAGCTGTAAAAGAAACATTGCGCCCAAAGCACGAAAAAACCACGTCATAAATGCCCTTAAAGTAATCAATATCAGGAGTTAACTAAAGCGATTCGATTTTCACATCAAAATAAACTAGATGCAAACCACGGCGTTAAAAAATAGAACTTAATCTGTCGCTAGAATGCGACCATTGGTATTAGTCAAAAAATACTTGAACTCAAGTCTGACAATAAAGCTGGGCTAGAGGGAGGTTCAGCGGCTAAGGTTTTCTAAAAAAGACTATCAAGGTAACATTTAATATCGGAATAAATGAGTAACTAAACCATTAAATTATTGCCTAATTGGGGACACTTATCGCGCCTAAGCGGCACATTAATTATCGGGGTTGGCAAACTCACATTCATGGGGCTCTTGCTGCCATATGACGGGTTGCCAGTAATCGGTATTCTCGCCAGTATAAATTCTATCTTGATTAAATTCAGCCGCTAAATGAAGCTGCAGGTGCGCTTTCACATCAACATCAATATTTTTAGGCTTACGGGCAGCAAGCTTAACTTTTAACTCAGGCGACTCAATGAGCTCTGCCACGGTAAACTCATGTTTTCCAGCGGTTAATTTATAATAAGGCCTTGAGATAACAGGCTTACCATCAAGATGAGTCACCACCACGCGATAAAGACTCTGCGAGGTCGGTGGGGTTATATAACTCGCCACCGAGCCACAGATAGCTTGCTCATCCACTGATGATGCACAGCCTTGTAATAGACCCAGCACCACCACAGATAAAGCTAGCCTTTTCATTAACGACACGCTGCGGCAGGTTTGGATAAGTCAGCAAAATAATCAGCTAAAAACTCATCAAAGCCGACACTCGGTAACGCTTCCGCCATATGCTGTTGAGCAAGTGATAGTGCCGCCTCTTCAACATAGCCAGCTTCCACCTCAGCGGATAATGGGTAGTCAGATAAATATTGCTGATAATCTAGCGCCAGTTTTTTCACCCAACTGCTATGATCTTGACCTTGATTAACCACATCGTCCAGCACGCGACCCGATAGGGTTAAACTTGGATCGTCGATAGCGGCTTGCCATTGCGATAATGCCTGTTGGTATGCATTACCAGAATCACCATCTAACAACTTAGCGAGGCGAGACAGAGGTTCAAATATGTCATTCAGCCATTGAGTGCGGCTAATTGACTGACCATTTTTAATTAGCTCAAGCCCAGGCTTTCGACCTTCAACTACCACAGCTTGCAAGTTAGCGGCGATTTCCTGCTCTGCAGCGCTATCACTTTTTTCTGATGACGACAGCAAGCAGTACAGCAAGAATAAGTCTAAAAATCTTACCTGACTGGCATCAATACCAATTGGGCTATAAGGGTTTACATCTAATGCACGCACTTCAATGTATTCAACTCCAGCGCGAGACAATGCCTCTGAAGGTTTCTCACCTGCTTTGGTGACTCGCTTGGCACGAATTGGCGAGTAAAACTCATTCTCAATTTGCAGCACATTGCTATTGAGCTGACGATATTCACCATCGACTTTAACGCCGATTTTCTCAAAACTGGCAGAAGGCATGCGAATGGCTTCGCCCACCCCTTGTAAATATTCAGGCAGTGAGTTGTAACTGATGTTTAAGCGTTCTTGCTCTTTATTGGTGTAACCTAAATCGCTCATACGAAGTGAAGTCGCATATGGCAGGTATAAGGTGCCCTTACCGGTTTTCTTAAAATCAAATCCGACGTTTTTATCTTTAATGAACGAGCCACACAGCGCAGGAGATGAACCGAAGAAATACGGTAATACCCAAACTAAACGGCGATAATTACGGATCATGCCAAAGTAAGACTCTGAGATGAACTCACAGCGCGACACTGACTTATCAGTACGTTCATATAAGCTATCCCACAATTGTTCAGAGGCTGAAAAATTGAAATGCACCCCTGCAATAATTTGCATGAGTGCGCCGTATCTATGGGTTAAGCCTTTACGGTATAAGGTTTTCATTTGACCGTTATTAGAACTGCCATAACGGGCAATAGGAATATCTTTTTCATCGCCGACATAACACGGCATGCTCACAGGCCATAGCGTCTGGCCATTCATGTTTTTAACACTGTAGGCGTGAGTTTGAGTTAACCCTTCAAGTAAGGTGTCAATATTAGTATTCACCGGGGTAATGAACTCAAGTAAAGACTCACTATAATCAGTGGTAATACGAGAATGCGTTAAGGCTGAGCCGAGCTTTTGCGGATGGCTATCCATCGCGAGGTGGCCAGTGCTTTCGATGCGCAGCGCTTCGCGCTCAATGCCTCGTACCATGCCGAGTAAAGATTCACGCCCTTGGGCATTTGATAGATAATCGACTGTTTCATTGAATGAATTCAATTTGCTGTTCTCTTGTAGTGACTCGCTTATGCGACATTCAAACTGCTAGACCTGATATTTAGCACTAACATTTCTTTAAACCAATTAAAAGCATGTTATTAAACACATATGAGCTCACAGTAAAAAGCATTTTCAGCCATTCTACACTCACTATGTTTTACAAATAAAAAACGGTAACAGTTAACCTGTCACCGTTAATTACTAAATTCTAGCATTTTTAAATGGCTATCAAACCCTATATCTGATCTATATAAGGTTTTTTATCCTAAAAACAACTGCGATGCTTATTTTATTTCAACTATAGGATAGTCCAAAGCTTGCAACTTAGGCAGAATAGCAGCTTTATCGCCCACAATCAGCATCACCATCTGTGATAAGTCTAATTGCGTGGCAGCTAACTCATTTAGCTCAGCACGCGAAACTTGTTGAACAATATTTGCCTGCTGCTCAGTAAAGTTGTCATCAAGTTGGTAACGCTGAATCATCCGCATGAAGCCCGCTTTTTGATAAGGCGTTTCGTAGTCTAATGCTTTACCTTGTGAAATTGAGCTACGTAAAAAAGTTAACTCCTCTTCGCTCATACCTTGCTGCTGATATAGATTAATCTCGTTAATAAACTCAATAAGTGACTCTGCAGTCACATCAGTGCGGACACTGGCTGAAGCCATAAATCGCCCTACTAAACTGTCACCATTAAAACCACTGCGAGCACCATAGGTATAACCTTTGTCTTCCCGTAGGTTGAGGTTTATCCGACTGTTAAATGCGCCACCTAATGGGTAATTCATTAAGTAAGACTTAAAGTAGTCGCCTGTTGCATCATAGGTTAACGCCCGCTTACCAATATTAATAACCGACTGCGCCGCATCTGGTTTATCAATAATGTAAATGGTGCCACCAGCAAGCTCTGGTAATTGCGGTAATACAAATGGCGAGCTGGCACTGCCTTGCCAAGCTGCAAACGGGCTTAATAACGGCAGCACTTGTTGCTTGCTTAAATCAGATACCAGCACCATTTTGGCATTACCCGCTCGATACTGCTGCTGATAAAACTGTTTAACATCCTCAAGGGTTAATCCGGCAACACTTTCTAAGGTGCCAGAAGCATTGACGCTTAACGGGCTGTTTTCACCATAAAGTAACGATGAAAAGCCTTGGCGCGCTAAAAAGTTAGGATCTGACTCTTGATGCTGTAAACCTTGTAATTGCTGCTGTTTAAGGCGCTGAAAGTCAGCCTCAACAAAACCTGGGGTAAATAGCTTCTCTTGTAATATCGCTAAAGTCGGCGCGAGATTTTCAGTCAAACTTGAAAGCTGAATATAGCTTTGTGAGCCCGATGCACCAAAGGACACACTACTGCCAAGCATTTCTAATGCGCCAGCTAGTTCTTCAGTTGAACGTTTAGCGCTTGATTCATTGAGCATAGATGCCGTTAATGACGCCACGCCCGCTTTACCTTGGGGCGCAACGCGGTGGCCGCCTTCAAGATAAATCAGTAATTCAACGGTTGGAGTTTCATGGCTCTCAGTACCCATGACTTCAATACCATTGGTCAGTGAAGCATTCCATAACTCAGGCACTTTTAGTACTGGCGCATCACCCACCTTTGGCATAATAGTACGATCAAAGTTTGAGGTAATTTGTCTGACGTTATCGACGCCGCTCACGGCTTCTGGCGCTACCGGCATCATGGTTGGGGTAAAGTTATCTTCAGCGGCAATTAATTGTTTTGCCCCTTCAGGTACAACGCTCATGACCACCATAGGTTTGTCTTTGATATACGTATTAAACACCCGCATTACATCATCTTTGGTGACACTGGCATAACGGGCCAAGTCACTGGCTACCATGTCAGGGTTGTCAAAAAAGGTTTGATTGTAGGCCAGAGTTGATACCTTACCTTTTACACTTTGCATGCCAAAAATAGTATCGGCTTCAAACTGTACTTTAACCTTTTGTAAGTCATCATCTGTCACGCCACGCTGCTCAAACTCCTTAATAGAGTCATTAATTTTCTGCTCAAGCGTCGCAAGCGTTGCCCCCGAAGCGGGATTAGCCAGTGCATACAAGGTCAAGCTACAAGCTAACTCTTGGCATGGATGACCTACCGAGGCTTGTACTGCATAACCATCTTTGACTAAGTTTTTGTATAGCAGTGAGGTTTTACCGCCACCGAGAATATTGGCTAATAAATCCAGCGCGGCCTCATCTTTATGTCGAGCGTATACTGTGGGGAAACCCATATAAATCAGCGGCAAATGAACTTTATCTTCCATTGAAATATAACGGGTTTTATCTAAGACCACTGGGGTTTTAGGATCTGCTGACACCTCTGGACCACGTTTTAGCTCACCAAAATACTTATTCACCATGGCTAGTGTTTGCATTTCATCGAAATCACCACCAATGGTTAAGGTAGCGTTATTAGGGCCATACCAGCGCTTAAAGAAATTACGCACATCATCAACACTGGCACGTTCTAAATCTTCTGGCCAACCTATCACTGGCCACGAATACGGATGCCCAGCAGGATACATTGCTTGGTTAAAGCGCTCATTCAAACGGCCATAAGGTTGATTATCAATTCGCTGAGCGCGTTCATTTTTAACTGTCTCACGCTGGACTTCAAATTTTTCACTGGTCAATGCTGGCAATAAAAAGCCCATACGATCAGATTCAAGCCAGAGCATTTTTTCCAGCTGGTTGCTGGGTACAGTCTCAAAATAATTGGTTCTATCGGTATTGGTGGTGCCATTTAAGGTGCCACCAGCCTCAGTAACGACTTTGAAATGCTGCTCATCGCCGACATTTTGCGAGCCCTGAAACATCATGTGCTCAAATAAATGGGCAAAGCCACTGCGCCCCGCCACTTCACGAGCTGAGCCCACATGATAAGTGACGTCAACATGAACGAGAGGGTCTGAGGTATCTTGATGTAAAATCACCGTAAGACCATTTTCTAGCTGATATTTCTTATAAGGAATACCCACAGAGTCACTTTGAGCGACGGTTTCAACTAATGTGACCCCTTGAGGTAACGCAGGGGAAATTGTTGCTTCATGTGCGCAGCCACTAATGGCGATAGAGATCGCTGCTGCCAAGATCCATTTCTTCACTTATATACTCCTTGAAATCTAGCCAATGAAATCAGTCAATGTGATGCTATGAGTCGTTTTATACCTTGTTGGTTCAATCACAGATAAAAATATCCTCTCCAATCAGATAGCTAACAACAGTGATCACCATAGGGTTTTATAAAAAAACCAATAAACAGTTGTTTTACCATGCCAACATAAAGGCAGCCACTATTAATGAGTAACGAATCGTTTTACCGATTAACATCATGACTGTAGACGGGATAATAGGTAGCTTTAACCAGCCAGCAAGTAAACATAGAATATCGCCAATTAATGGCAACCAAGAAAGCAGCAACGCCCAATAGCCATATTTTTCAATTAATTTTAATCCATGTTGGTATTTCTTACTCGCTAGATCCTCTGGCGTCTTAGCAAAGCGACCTAAATAGCCTAAATAGTAACTGCTTATTGCTCCTAAGGTGTTACCAACACTGGCAGCCACCAGCAGCGCAAGCCAGGTTTCTGGTTGATCCGTAAGTAAGGCTACAAGTAAAACTTCTGAACCTCCTGGTAACAAAGTTGCCGCTAAAAAAGCCCCACTGAACATTAACCACAATGCAGTCATTTACTTTACCTAATGATATCTATAGTGTTTTAGCCATTAAACTCGTAATATAAAAACGAGTTAACAAGCTGTTGAATTTCAATATGTAATTAACAAATTGAAAAAATGATATAAGTTATATTAAAAACGGTTTGTCCCGACGATATTCGCTGAATACAATTCGAAAAATATTACCTAAAAGACTCTAATTAGGCTGGCTTAAAATAGCCTGAAGTCAATGGCTAAACTCAGTTTATACCGCTAACGTAATACATAGCTACAATGACTATTCAATGGCCTTTTGTGTGGTTGTATAAGGTTATTGAAATAATAATCCTCTTGCTGGTAACGACTGGCAAGCATAATAAATAGTTGGAACCTTGATGATTTTTCAAACCTTGAAACGCATTCCTTTTTGGCAAAAAGTACTCGCAGGCTTTGCCTTAGGTATCCTTGCAGGTGTAGCTTTAGGCGAAAGTGCAGTAATACTAAAACCTTTAGGTGATTTATTTATTAGCGCCATCAAAATGTTGGTTGCACCTTTAATTTTTTGCGCCATCGTTGTCAGTATTACCTCATTAGGCTCACAAGCTAATTTAAAGCGCTTAAGCTTTAAAACCTTAGGCATGTTCATGTTTACTGGCACCATGGCATCGTTTATTGGTTTAGCCATTGGTAGCTCATTTGATATGGGCGGCAGTTTAGAACTAGCGACCTCAGAAGTGCGCGACCGTGATATCCCAGGGTTTGCCCAAGTGTTACTTAATATGATCCCAGTAAACCCTTTTGCATCATTAGCTGAAGGTAAAGTCCTGCAAATTATTGTGTTTGCAGCGCTCGTTGGTATTGCAATTAACGCCGTTGGTGAAAAGGCAGAGCCACTTAAGCGCACCATTGAAGCAGGTTCAGAAGTAATGTTTGAACTAACCCGTATGGTATTAAAGCTTACCCCTATCGGCGTGTTCGGCTTGATGGCATGGGTTGTTGGTGAATACGGCCTGTCAACTTTACTGCCATTAGGTAAGTTTATTGTGGCTATTTATGTGGCTGCATTAATTCATATTATTTTTGTTTATGGTGGTTTAGTGAAGTTTGCTGCCGGCCTAAGCCCTGTACAATTTTTCCGTAAAGCCATGCCTGCTCAACTAGTGGCATTTAGCACCGCATCAAGTTTTGGCACCTTACCAGCAAGTAGTAAATGTACTGAGTCTATGGGTGTATCAAAGCGCTATAGCGCCTTTGTATTGCCGTTAGGCGCTACCATGAACATGGATGGCTGTGGCGGTATTTACCCTGCTATTGCGGCGATATTTATTGCGCAAATTTACGGTATTCCACTGGATATGACCGACTACATGCTCATTGCGGTAACGGCAACTGTGGCGTCAGTAGGTACAGCAGGTGTTCCAGGTAGTGCGATGGTGATGCTAACAGTGACCTTGGGCGTGGTTGGTTTACCCCTTGAAGGCATTGCCTTTATCGCCGCTATTGACCGCGTTATTGATATGATCCGCACCGCAACCAATGTCACTGGTGACATGATGACAGCTGTGGTTGTTGGCAAAAGCGAAGGCCAATTCGATGAGCAACAGTTTTATTCAGATGAAAAAGCGCTAAATCAAGCGGCTTAAATCGAGTCGCTCAGCAGCGAAAATTTATTAAAAAACGGCTAACTCAAACTGAGTTAGCCGTTTTTATTTAAGCGTTAACTGTTCAGACCAACTGCTTAAAAGCTACGGCTAGAACTTAGCATTAGCCCATAACCACAGTTTATCAGTATCGACTTTACCTGCAGCAGTATCGCCTTTTGAATACCCGGCGTATTTAACCCCTAAGGTATAATTTTTTGTCACCGGCACGCTGAAGACTGCATTAATTTCAGACCCTAAATCATCCACTAAAGCCGATGATTCATCAGCCTCAAAATCGTGATATACCAGCGCCCATTTACCGCCAATCACCTTACCGCCAATTGAGGCGTAAAGATCGGCTAAGCCTTGTTTAGGGGTTGATAAAAACTGATCTGACCAACCATTAAAGCCATGCAAGGTCGCTAAAGGTGTTTGGAAACCATAGTCGCCGCCGTCTGATCCCAATACTTCATAACCCACTTTAATAGTAATCGCCGAAAAACCGACTCCAGCCTCAACGCTCATATAATCAGCTGAATAGGACAAGTCTGCGTTATCAGAATCCTGGGTGGCATACTCTGCTGAATACAATACTTTGATATCACCCACATCGGTATTACCAGCAAAGCGTAAACCATAGGTATCAAGGCCGTTATCAATGGCGCTATCTTCTTCTAGTAAATACCCATAACCACTTAAGGTACCAAAATCGGTTTTTAGTGAAGCATTTATCAGGTTATCTTTTGAATCGATATCTTTTTCCTGTGCAAAGATACGATTACGCTGGCTGATATAGCCGTAGTCAATTTTAAATACATCGTTAAATTTGTACTCTAACATCACCCCATCGAAGGTCTGTCTATCTTGACGCCAGCCCACATGACCCACAAAGCGTTGGTTATCAAAGGTAATGACTTGGCGACCACCTTTAACGGTAAAGCCTTCATAGTTATATTTTAAAAAGAATTGATCAAACTCGGTGGTTTCTGGATCGGCAATCACTGAATATTGCGGATTTTTACCTAAGGTATTGTTGTAATCATCAACGCCGGCAACCACACGTGAATCTTCAAACTCAAGGGTGGACGAAAAACCATAGTAATCAGCTGTGGCATAAGTCAGACGAGTGCGAAGGGTTAAACCATCAGCATCTTTTAAGGCATTATCTTGATCAACCATTTCATAACGCAAATTCAAGTCGACCTTAACGCTGCCTTGGGTGACCGCATCAGCAACGGACTGGGTCGTTTCAGCATGAGCCGAGCCCATGGCCAACAAGGTTAATGATAGCGGCGCCGCAAGGCTTACTATCGATTTGGTTAATTTGCTATTAATCAGTGCAGCGAGTTGCTTCTGTTTCATCATCTTTCCTTTTATATTTATAACTAAACTGTTCCATGCATCAGTGTTAAACCGCTTCAGCCTGTTCATCTGATGTAGTTAATGACTTACTAATATTAATAGGCTCTACTTTGCGCTGTTTCTCATAAAGAAACTTCAGTACTTCGGCCCGCAAACGGTTGTATTCAGGATCTTCTGCTAGCGCCAGACGATCTCTTGGGCGGGGTAAATCAACTGCAAGAATTTCACCCACGGTTGCTTCTGGGCCATTGGTCATCATCACAATGTTGTCTGACAGCAATACCGCTTCATCCACGTCATGGGTGATCATGATGACGGTATTATTAAGCTCCAGTTGAATTTCCATCAGCGAGTCTTGCATATGGGCTCGGGTCAAAGCATCGAGCGCCCCAAAAGGCTCATCCATCAATAGCACTTCAGGTTCCATTGCCAAGGCTCTGGCGATGCCCACTCGTTGTTTCATGCCGCCTGATATTTCACTGGGCAGTTTGTGCATCGCATGATCCATATGCACTAGGCTCAGGTTGTATTCAATCCATTGCTTCATTTCAGCTTTTGACTTAGTGCCTTTAAACACCTGCTTTACTGCTAATTCCACATTTTGATATGAGGTTAACCAAGGCAATAAAGAGTGGTTTTGAAACACCACAGCTCGCTCAGGGCCGGGCTCTGAGACTTCAGTACTATTTAAAATCACCCCACCTTTAGTGGCTTGATATAGCCCCGCCACAATATTGAGTACGGTTGATTTACCACACCCCGAGTGACCAATAAGCGAGACAAACTCGCCTTTATTAATTTTTAAATTGACTTCCTTTAGCGCCTTAAACGGCCCATTTGGGGTTGGGAAGTCCATGTCGATATTACTAATATCTAAAAATACACTCATAAGATTTATCCTTATTCCTCAACGAACTCTTCAACCAGTTAGTGACTTTTATCCCAAGAGAACCAGCGCTGTAGTGCCAGTACGCCACGGTCTAACAAAAAGCCAATAAAGCCAATCACAATCACTGCCGCCATTATTCGTGACAGAGATTCTGAACTGCCGTTTTGGAACTCATCCCAAACAAACTTTCCAAGCCCTGGGTTTTGCGCCAACATTTCAGCGGCAATTAACACCATCCATGCGACACTCAGGGATAAACGCATGCCAGTAAAAATCAACGGTATTGATGCTGGTAGCACGATTTTTTGTACGTGGGTTAACGGTGATAAGCGCAGCACCCGGCTGACATTGAGTAAGTCAGAATCAATGGATGCCACCCCTATTGAGGTATTGATGACCATGGGCCACAGACTACAGAGGGTGACGGTTAACATGGAGTTGATAAATGATTTAGAGAACATCGGATCCGGTGACACATATAACGCGCTCACCACCATGGTCACCAACGGCAACCATGCCAGTGGTGACACAGGTTTGAATATTTGCACTATCGGATTCACCGCTGCATTAACGGTTTTACTTAACCCCATCCAGATCCCCATGGGGATAGCAATAATGGCGGCTAGTATAAACCCAGACATAACCGTGATAAGTGAGGTCACTATCTGATCGAAGAAGGTTTCCTTACCGGTATACGTTCTGGTTTTCGCTTGATAACTGGGATCGGCAGCCAGCCTTGCATTATTGCGAACTTGTTGGCGCTCATAAAAAGCCGCCGCCTTTTCTCGCTCGGCATTATGCTCTTGGTAAAGCCCATCGAACTGACCTATAACAGCCACAGGACCAGGAAACTTACCTAGGGATGTATTAATATTATTGGCTGTAATTGACCAAATAACCAAAAACACGGTAATACCGATGAGCGGTAATAATAATGCTTTGCTCATTGCCGCTGATTTGGCTAACAACGAAGTTACAGCCGACTTATCCATAGGGAGTCTCTGCGCTAATCTTGCAATGGTTGTCATAGGTCTATCCTCACTTCGATAGCTCTTACTTGCATAAAATCTGAATCAAACTCGACATAAAACTCGAGATAAAGTACTTAAGCTCAGGCTTACAGTTTGTCGCCTTGTTTTAATCCGATACTGAACTTGTTGATATAGGCATTCGGTGCACTACCGTCATACACAATGTCATCAATAAAATGTTGCTGCGGCTTTTTAAAGCCCGTTTCAGTAGCAAAGTCAGGGAAATGTTTGGCATCAATACTTTTATCATCAATTAACGATTGCGCCGCTTTTGCATAGATATCTGGACGGTAAACCTTGGCAGCTATCTCTTTGTACCAAGTATCAGGCTTATCATCTGAAATCTGTCCCCAACGACGCATTTGGGTTAAGTACCAAATCGCATCTGAGTAATATGGGTAGGTTGCGTTATAACGAAAGAACACGTTGAAATCAGGCACCGCGCGCTTATCACCTTTCTCATATTCAAAGGTGCCCGTCATGCTATTGGCAATCACATCGTAATCAGCGCCAACATAGTTAGATTGAGATAAGATTTTCACAGCTGCTGGGCGGTTAGCATTGTTGTTTTCGTCTAACCATTTAGCCGCTTTAATTAATGCTCTAGTTAAGCGAATAGTGGTGTTTGGATACTTTTCAGCAAATTCTGCAGTAATACCAAATACTTTTTCAGGGTTATCTTTCCAAATTTCATAATCGGTAACCACTGGCACCCCGATGCCTTTAAATACCGCTTGTTGGTTCCAAGGCTCACCAACGCAGTAGCCATAGATGGTGCCAGCTTCAAGGGTTGATGGCATTTGTGGTGGCGGCGTAACAGATAAGTAAGCTTCAGCGTCAAGTTGTCCTGAAGTATCACCTTTGTGAGGCGCATAAAAACCGGGGTGAATACCACCAGCGGCTAACCAATAACGTAGTTCATAGTTGTGGGTAGAGACTGGAAATACCATGCCCATTTTAAAGGGCTTACCTTGCTCGTTATATTTATCTACCACAGGTTTGAGCGAGTCTGCTTTAATGGGATGAACCGGTTTACCATCAGCATTTTTAGCGATGTTAGGCTTCATTTGCGCCCAAATATCATTGGATACAGTAATAGCATTACCATTTAAATCCATTGAAAAAGGCGTAATGATATGGGCTTTGGTACCATAACCAATCGTGGCTGCAATAGGCTGACCTGCTAGCATATGCGCCCCATCTAAGCGGCCATCAATCACGCCGTCCAGTAACACTTTCCAGTTAGCTTGAGCTTCGATGGTGACGTATAAGCCTTCTTCTTCGAAATAACCATTTTCATAAGCGATAGCGATAGGCGCCATATCGGTCAGTTTAATAAAACCAAATGTCAGCTCTTCTTTTTCAGGAAAGCCTACTTCTGCAGTGGCAACATTAACTTGCATCGCTGCACCAATACTTAGCGCGACCGCAAGCTGTTTAAAAGACGTTTTCCAGTTCATCGTTTATCCCTTTTAAGTTTAAAATGACTTAAAACAAAAAAGGCGCTTTAATTATCCCTAAGGAATAATTAAAGCGCCTTTGCTTTATCGTTAATGTGTTCCATCTTGTCGCTCTGCATAAATATTCAACAAACTGCAGATTAAACCAATAAATAGTCTCAATGACGAGTATTGTTGTAATAGTCCATTCAGTAACCATGCCATAAATGTAAACCTCTGTTATAAATGATTAAATGTGTTTGCAACTGAAAAACCTATTGCCCCTAAGCGTCCGTAACGGTGCAAGATAAAATACTGTTGCACTTTTTTGGGCAGCATTTAACTTTAGACTAGCACCGGAACTTGGGGTTTAGTTGCTGACTGTGTAGGTGATTGTGTATGTGATTGTGTATGTGATTGTGTATGTGATTGTGATTGTGATTGTGTTAGTCGCAGAGTAAATGATTAAGTCATGGCTGTGTCGATAACTAAACCGATAGATAAGCAAATGAAATTGAGCTACCGATATAAAAAAGCCACTTAATCTGGTGATTAAGTGGCTTTTATTTAGCAACTAATGCGAGTAACTAATCTGAATCACTAACTTAAGCTAATTGAGACGCATTAGCTGATGGTTACTCTTGTTGAAACAACTTGTTGAAACAACCATAAGTTGATATTTCACTTTCAAATATAATCATGGAGTTAGCACAAAAATAACCATAAGCTGATATCGCCAAATACAATCATAAATTGATATTTTTGTGAAATGGCTTTTTTAAGTATAATTTTTATGTAAGAAAGTTTCATACAAAACAGGCTGCACAGGTCACTTTGCGTTCAAAAAGCAAGCACATATGCAGCCCCCTGGTGTGCGTTTATATTAAAGTTTGATAATTCTTAACGTCGTAAGTTAAGTTTTAAACCACAATAAACGCGATACACACGTTTATGATCCCATTGATGCCCTAGGAGCCGTAGTCGTTTAAATATCTTTCGAAA
>NZ_JBFRKG010000004.1:156209-203573 GCF_041469325.1 Shewanella sp. 10N.286.51.B8 | reverse complement strand
GCTATAGTTTTATTTCGCTACAGTTCTGCAGAGCACATAAACTGTCACTACTTACGAGTAAGCTTAACCTTCTCTCTGGTTAAGCAGTAATCACTGCCGGCCATTCTTCCTATGGCATCTAATTTGTCACTATCGATTCTAAAATCCTCAATGATGTCATCTTTAACATGAATAGCGACGACATTACCTAATATTAAATGGCCAGATAACGGTTCATTGCCCAAATCAATAATCTGATTAAGCTGGCACTCAAAGCTAATTAGCGCTTGCTTAACGAGACTCGGCTTAACTATAGATGCTGGGGCTTTTTCAATGTTGGCATACTCAAATTCATCTATATCGGCAGGAATATGATGGCAAGTTTCATTCATCACCGCTAAATCAGGATAGCTCACTGTATTGATGACAAATTCACCCTGTTGGCGAATATTAGTTAACGTATCCTTTTCCTGACCATCATCCATGCCCATAGGGTTGAAACACAGCACTGGCGGGTTAGCGCTGGCCACAGTAAAAAACGAAAAAGGTGCTAAATTGGCCACCCCATCAACAGAAATAGTGGAAACCCATGCGATGGGTCTAGGCGTTACTCCACCAATCAATAACTTATATATTTGTTGCTTACTTAACTGTTGTGGCGACAATAACATTAGGCTCTCGCAAATATTCTTAATAGGGTAAATCACATTCAACTTTAACAGTACTATGCCAGATATGTACGCTGTATAGGTTTTAAAAATATGTTAACCCAACACATTTTTATCCGCTGAAGATGAAACTGCTTAGCAAGATATCAAATCGCTGTTCAGAATGACAATTGCTCAATTCTAGCAAGGGAGTAATGAAGCGAGTCTTTTCTATCTAAGCCATCAATTAAACATTAAAATTGAGCCATCCAATAACAAAAGAATGAGCTTTCACCTTTCAGAACTTTATCGCTCTACATACTCAATAGGTAAAAATTTAATGCGTAAAACCCAATGGTTATTTGATGATGTCACTCAATTCAAAACGTCAATAGCACCAGCGATGACAGCCGGGCAACAAAAGTGCTGGTCAATGCTGAAACAGTTTTACAAACAACAGATGCCTTATTCAAAGCCAACAATGAAAGAAGATATAGCGGTGATCATGGCCAAAGATACTCAGTTACAGCAGTCGAATATTGATAAAGAAATAAATGAACCTGTTAATACAGTTTCTAGTGCCGCTATTGCTAAAGGAAAGAGTCGCAATAATCCTGACAATAGTATTATTGCGGTAGTAAGAATAAAGCCCATTGGCCAATATCAGTTGGTAACCGGCCTTGTCGTTGCTAGTGAGTATAGAGGCGGTGGACTTGCCCATACATTGCTAGCATTCATTGCTGAAAAACTAAAATGCGAGCAATGTTTTGTATTTTCCTTACCCCATTTAACCCAACTTTATCAAGAGCATGGCTTCAGTGAGGTAAAACTGGCGACAAATGATATTCAACAACTTTATCTAAAACATCATTCACCACAAAAACCATTGGTGCTAATGCAGCTGCAGACTCAACTTTCTTCTAGAAAATAGTTTAAAAGCAACCGCTTGTTAAAAACTTCGCGTTAATAATCGTTTCGTTAACAGTGATCAAAATGCGCAGTTTCGACACACATAAAGGAAATCTGCTGTAATGATAAAACTGGTACATTCATCACTCGACCATTGTCAGTATCAAGTAGGTGATTGTCAGTACTCAGCACAATTTGCTCTTGATAACCATTTGAACGCCCGCATAAAATCCATTGGTCTTGCCATTTTACTGCATATATTGACTGAGCATTCCCGCTGGTTGTCGGCTGCTTATTAAGCTCAAATGCTTCACAATCCAAATCATTAGCCGCAAGCACACCCACTACAATTTTTAAATTCTCGAATGCTGATAGTCTTAACGACAAATAAGATGCAAATAACTCATTAAACAGCTGAGTTGTATTTTGTTCCATAGTGACCTCTTAAACCTCATCTTGATGTCTTTTTCGATGAGAGTACGATACTAATTAGCTAACACCAGTAAATAATAATCACGCTGCTGAAAGCCAAAATAATCGACCACTTCCATCGATGCCTTACGGGTATGTGCGGCAAAAGATAATGCATTATCTTCAGCAATGAAGGTGACCATATAAGGTAGCTTTTTGCCTACATGCCTTGCTAACTGACTAACCAGTTGTTCAAAAATACCTTGGCCGCGATGATTACTATGGATCCAAATAGGACCATATTGGCAACTGTTACTCTCAGATAAACGGCTATAACCCATTTCGATACTGGGTAAGCGCTTTAATATCGCTTGATAGATAGACCAAGATTTAAATAGGGACCAAGGGCCAGCAATAACATAACCAATAATCTTGCTATCGCAGCAAGCCAGCATTATCCAGCCTTGATTAATTAAGCTGGTAATTTGCGGCTCCGAAAAGTGTTGCCCTGCCATCCCCTGTCCATTTGACCCTAGCTCATCATGCATATGAGTTAGCTCAAGCTGAGCAATTTCAGCGGCATCATCTCGTTGGGCTAATCGATAACTAACTTTCATTTATCTTGCTCATCATCAGTTGAGTTTACGGCTTGTTTTTGCGCCCAACTAAAAACCAGGGCTACCGGATAAGGCGCCATGATGACAAACCCAAGCCCAATTAAACACGCCACGACTAACATGCCAGAGACTTGACTAGCCACTTCAGTGAATAAATACAAACCAGCGCCGACGGCGACAAAAATCAATCCAACGGCATGCAAAATTTTAAAAATGTTACTCATTAAACTCACTCTTTTTGGCTAATAGCCTTATTGTATCGCCTTATCGGGCAGATTCGGCTGATTTAACATTTATTGATTAAATAAGGCGGTAATAAAATCAGTAAATTATCATTAATTATTATTCAAGATGAAAAAAATCAATGTGACTCAGTATATACTATGGCTATTAACGACCCTATTTGGAAATGCCTCTCATGTTCAAACCTCTCCTCGGCGCGTGTTGTATTATTTTTGGACTCAGTGCTTGTCAAAGTGCGCCGCCTCCAGTTGAACAAGTCAATCTACTTGGCAGTTGGCATATTGAAACCGCGCTATCAAATCCTGTGATTGATAATAGCCCTGCACAAATTACCTTTGCTGAAGAAGGTAAATTATCTGGCAACAACAGCTGTAACCGCTTCTTTGGTGATTATAGCCAGCAACAAGATAAGCTAAGCTTAACGCCTGCAGGCACTACCAGAATGGCCTGTGTTGAAGTATTGATGCAGCAAGAGCAAAGTATTATGAAAGCAATGACGTTAGTCACCAATATCAAACAAGCGAAATCGGGTAAGCTATTACTAAAATCTCAAGATGGCGCCACCTTATTGGTATTGGCTAAACAAGATTAGCTTGCGATTAAACAAAAAAAGAGTGAAGCCATGGCTTCACTCTTTTTGTATCAATCGCTCACAGCATGATGCTAGCTAGGTATTTTTACCTGTGACTCAGTTTGTTGTAATTCAGTTTCTGCCTGCTGCACAATCATCGCAGACTGCTCCATATCCGCATTATAATGCTCAACATCAAGTTCATCTTCAGAGCGAGCAATCATAGTCGTTGCCACTAAGTCTCCTGAAACGTTAACCACTGTTCGCGCCATATCTAATATTCGGTCGATACCGGCAATAATCGCCACACCTTCAAGTGGTAAGCCTACCGTTGTTAACACCAAGGTCAACATCACTAAACCAGCGCCAGGCACACCCGCAGTGCCAATTGAGGCTAAAGTCGCGGTAAGAATAATCGTTATGTATTCAACCCAAGTTAAATCCACCCCAAATGCCTGAGCAACAAATAACGCAGTTACGCCCTGATAAAGCGCTGTGCCATCCATATTAATGGTGGTTCCCAGTGGCAATACAAAGCTTGAAATCTTTTTATTCACACCTAAGTTTTCACTGGCACACTTCATGCTCGCCGGCAGGGTTCCTGCTGAACTTGAAGTGGTAAATGCCACCGCCATCGCATTAGCAATGCCTTTAAAAAACTGCAGCGGATTGAGTTTGCCAAACACAGTTAACACTAAACTGTAAAAACCTAATACATGTAATGCACAGCCCAAGTATACCGCGACGATAACCTTAATTAATGGCAACAACATCTCTAAGCCATACTCACCAGCAACCCATGCCATTAAACCAAACACACCATATGGCGCTAACTTCATTACCATGTCAGTTAGTTTGTACATAGCTTCTGCTAAGCTTTCAAATAGACGAATAGCAGGCTTACCACGCTCGCCGATTAACACCAGTGAAATACCTAATGCCACAGCAAATACAATTACCTGCAGAATTTGACCACTGGCTAGTGCCGCGACAGGGTTAGTCGGCACAATATTAATCAAGGTATCCATTAAGCTTGGCGCTTGCTTTACATCGGCTGCAGCTGCAGCCCCTTTAAGACCAAGACCTGCACCAGGCTGCATGATATAACCGACAAGCAGGCCAATACTGATAGCAATCGAAGTGGTACCTAAATAAAAGGCAAAAGACTTAAAGCCAATTCGGCCCATTTTCGCCGTATCCTGCATCGAGGTCACACCAACAATGAGCGAGCAAAATACCAAAGGAATAATTAACATTTTGATGGTATTTACAAACAAAGTACCAATGGGTTTTAAATAGTTGGCATCTTCACCTAGGCTTACCCCAGTAATAATACCTAGCACCATACCTATGAGGATTTGTAACCACAAAGGAACTGACATCCAGCGAGACCAGGCCCGACCAAGAAGTGAAGGAGCATGTTTTGACATGATTTAAAACCCTGTAAAATTGATAGTTGAGTAATTAAGTACGCTGCTTATGATATGACTAACGAATGCACCGCTAAAGGTGGCATATATCACGATAAAAATCGGCGACGCATACTAGCATGACACCTCAACTACATTAGATGATCTAGGTCACCTTATAAGGTCTATACACTATAAATTACAGGGTTTAAGCGCATTAAGCTTCAAAAACAGTTTCAGCCTCATCAGTACCGACCTTTAGAGTATAAAGTGCTGCCGGAGGTCGCTCCCTTTCAATTAAGTAACTCCAGTAATCATCATCAAATCCCGCGAGAAAATTATTGCCCTCGCCACGTGATTTTAAGATTAACCACCACCAGACCATGCCCCAACAGCCAAAGGTGACTATGGTGAGCAAAAAATGCAACAAATGATTAATCGAAGGCTGTGTAAGCGATCTGACTGTAGTAGCATGAGCTAAGTGAATCCTATTAGGGTGGCTAAAATATCGCCTAACCCTAAATTGATAGCGTCGGTAAATCGATGAGCTGACAGCTTTATTAGCCTGAACCGTAGAATTTAATCCTGATTGACATTGAGCATGTGGCTTTGCCATAACTGCCCCCAAAAACAAAACAAGTATAATTATTAAGCATAGCAGCTTAGACTTTAGTCGAATAAAAATTAGCACTATTTTTATATCAAGGAGCCACAATGAAAATAAGAAAAGGCCAACTATCAGATTTATCAGCATTAGTTGAATTTAACCAAGCCATGGCAATGGAAACTGAGCAGCTTCACTTGGATAATGAACAGCTCACTAAAGGGGTGAGCACTATGCTAAGCAGCCCAGAAAAAGGCTTTTATTTAGTGGCTGAGATAGATGGTGACATCGTGGGTTCATTAATGGTCACCCTTGAATGGAGTGATTGGCGCGCAACTAACTATTGCTGGATCCAAAGTGTGTATATACGCCCGCAAAACCGCCGCCAAGGAATATATGGCAAACTTTATCAGCAAGTTAAAGCAATGGCTGAGGACATGGGCGGCGCGGCCAGTTTCAGATTATATGTAGAGCATGATAATCATGCCGCTCAGCAAACCTATAAGGCACTCGGCATGGAGCAAAGCCATTATTTGATGTTTGAACAGCTTCCAGAAGCTCACTAATCAGCGTCAACTATCAAAAAATCTCAATAAAAAAGGCTTTCAAATGAAAGCCTTTTTTATTGAGTTCAAGCTGTTATCTCAAACTAAAAATTAAGCACAAAGGTTAGTCACTTTAATGGCTAAGCCGCCTTGACTGGTTTCACGGTATTTAGAGTGCATGTCTTTGCCAGTCTCATACATAGTCGCGATCACTTTATCTAAGCTTACTCTAGGCTCTGAATTACGACGAAGCGCCATACGTGAGGCATTAATCGCTTTAACCGATGCTATGGCATTACGCTCAATACAAGGCACCTGCACTTGACCTGCGACTGGATCGCAAGTTAAGCCAAGGTTATGCTCCATGCCAATTTCAGCCGCCATACACACTTGTGAAGGTGAGCCGCCCATTAACTCAGCTAAGCCCGCCGCCGCCATAGAACACGCCACACCCACTTCACCCTGACAGCCCACTTCAGCACCAGAGATTGACGCATTACGTTTATAAAGCGAGCCGACTGCCGCTGCTGCTAAAAAATAACGACTGCATTCTTTAGGGCCCACCTTTTGAATAAACTTATTATAGTAAGCTAATACCGCAGGAATAATCCCAGCAGCGCCATTGGTTGGTGACGTCACCACGCGGCCACCAGCAGCATTTTCTTCGCTCACAGCTAAGGCAAATAAGTTAACCCAATCAATTATTTCCATTGGATCATTACTTAAACGCTCACAGCGTAATAACTCACGATGTAACGCTGGCGCTCGACGTGACACTTTTAGCGGCCCCGCTAACACCCCTTCAGTATGACAGCCCTTTTCAATGGCGTTTTGCATGGTTTTCCATACTAAACTAAAGCCAGTGTACATCTCTTCTTCAGTGCGAAAACACAGCTCATTTTGCTTCATCAAACCGCTGATGCTTAAACCTGACTCTTTGCAGTGCGCCATGAGTTCATCAGCAAAATTAAAGTGATAAGGTACTTTTACCCCATTAGAGTGTGTTTGATTAAACTCAGCTTCATCAACAATAAAGCCACCACCGATTGAATAGTAGGTATTTGAGTAAACACGCTCATCACCAATCCAAGCATGCAACTTCATCGCATTTTCATGTAATGGCAGCGTTTCAGGATGAAACACTAATGCATCAGTAGGGAACGCCACATGATGAATCGCATCACCAATGATAATTTCTTCGGTTTTAGCCACTTGAGCAATGAAATGTTCAATAGCTTCAATATCCACAGTTTCAGGCTCATTACCGGCTAAACCCATAATAATAGCGATATCAGTATGATGACCCTTTCCCGTTAGTGAAAGAGAACCATAAACATCCACGGTAAATTTAGTAATTTGTGTTAGCTGCCCTTGTTCAATTAAATCATCAACAAACCGATTAGCCGCTTTCATTGGGCCTACGGTATGCGAGCTTGATGGCCCAATACCAATCTTAAAGATTTCAAATGCACTAAACATAGATGTACCTCAACACTTTTGTATCTAAGCGCGCGGTTTTGGCTATCATGTCAAATCAACATCGATTGTAGTTAATCAGTTGAGTTAACTTAATTCACTTGGACCAAAACAACACACTAAAACAGCAAAGATAAAACAGAAAAGAGGAGCATCAAAGATACTCCTCTACTACAGCAAAACTTGAATTAATTTAGCTCATTAAGCCAAATAGAATCGCTGTCATAGCCAGTAAACCAGCAATAACCACAAACACATTACTAATGCGGCCACGGTAAGCTTTTAGCGCAGGTACTTTATGGACAGCATACATAGGCATTAGATAAAGGATTGCAGCAATAATCGGACCGCCCAACGCTTCAATCATGCCTAAAATGCTTGGGTTAATAACCGCAACAATCCAGATGCTGAAGAACATGAAAGCCAAAATGAATTTATTTAGCTTAGCCTCTGATACTTCTTTATTACTGCTACGTAATTGCTTAGTGATCATGCCTTTTAAACCTTCAGTCGCCCCTAAGTAGTGGCCAAAGAAAGAAGAAATAATCGCAATAAACGCAATAATAGGGCCAAAGTAGCTCACAAAACCACTTGAGTGAACATTGGCTAAGTAAGACAAAATAGCTAAGTTTTCACTCTTTGCTTCAGCAAGTTGCGCTGGGCTTAATGATAAAACACAAGAGAACACGAACAGCATCACGAAGCCCACAAGCATCATTGAGGTGTTACGTAAAATCACATCTGCTTTTTTAGCTGCATTGTTGCCATGCTCACGCTTAAGTGACACAGAGAATTGTGAAATTGCAGGAGAATGGTTAAAAGCAAAGATCAATACTGGAATAGTTAACCAAACAGTACCAAAAAACTCACCTGCCGATGGCACCACTTGCAAAGCATCCATTTTCCAGTCAGGAATTAAGTAAAATGACATAAATGCCAAAATCGCAACCAGTGGGTAGACTAAAAATTGCGTCACTTTCAGCATGAATTTTTCACCCGCAACCATCACTGACATCATGCCAATAATAAGTAATGCCGATAATAAAAAACGTGGCGGTGAGGCAAAGCCAAGCTGGTGAACAATAAAGCTATCAACTGTGTTAGTAATACCAACACCATAGATAAGCACAATAGGAAAAATAGCAAAGAAGTATAACAGCGTGATCGCTTTACCCGCATTAACGCCAAAGTGCTCTTCTACCACTTGAGTAATATCACTACCCGGATTCTTAGAAGAGCACACAAAGCGAGATAAACCGCGATGAGCAAGGTAAGTCATAGGTCCAATAAAAACGGCCATCATGACTAAAGGCCAAAAACCGCCCATACCCGCGTTAATAGGTAAAAACAAAATACCGGCGCCAACAGCGGTGCCAAATAGACTTAACATCCAAGTGGTATCTTGACGACTCCAGCCTTTAACTTGAGTTTGCTCACCTTGAGTTGCTACAGCAACATCCTGCGCACTGATTGAATCTCTTTGCATGGAATAACCTTTGAGGTAACTAATTTGGCGCGGAGAATACAGTGTTCTTATTTGAGAATAGTGACCTAGTTCATTTTTTTGATCCCACACAGCAATAAGAGAGGCGCAATGTGCGCATGATCAAATATTAACTTGGTTACTAATACAGCTTCATTAACAACAATTAATTTAATTGCCAACATTAGATACAAATGATCAACTGCGAATGTACTGCAAAGTCACAAGCCAAAGGGGTTTAAACACTAATAACCTAGTGAATACTTGACTATTTCAATCAAGTAACTCAAGGTTTTTCGATGATAAAATAGCCTTATCACTGTCGAAAGGGAAACGAGAAGGTTAGCTTGAAATAGAAGATTAGCTTGAAAAAGAAAGTTAGCTGGAAATAGATAAGTAAGCTAAAAGCAAAGTTAATATTCACCCAGCAAAGCGTCGAATTTACATTTTTACAGCGGTAAATTCGACTCAACTGAAGTTATATACGATATAACAATATCGCTAGCCCGTTCTTAAACTTAATATGGCGGCGACATCCAGCGCCTTGTCATATTTGACAAACCCAGTCAGTTTTTGATCAATGGCATAAATCGACATACGGTCGGCCAATTCATTGCCTTCAATCCCCACATGAGCGGCAACGTGTTCAATCTCCATATCATCTTTAATGGCATCATAAAGTTCATGAGCCTGCTTAATGACTTCAAGATTGGCGATATCACCGGCAGTCTTGCGTTTCCAGCCTTTTGACTTCCAGCCATAAGCCCAATTAGTGATGCAATTAATCGAATATTGGGAGTCACTGAGTATTTTAACCGTTTGATTAGCCTTAATGGCCTTTTGTGCCACTAATATCGCTTGATAAAGCGCATTCAATTCGGCGCTATTATTGGTGCCATTGGGATTATATAAACCAAACCACAACTCAGCGACTGCGCCATTACGGTAAATCGCCATGCCTGAGCCCGCTTTACCAGGGTTGGGCTCACAGCCGCCATCAGTGAATATCATCACCTCATGAGTGGATAAATCAATCTTAGCTTTGCTGGTCGATGTTGTTTTAGTCGCAGTGCTAGCTTTACTTTTCGCGCTAAAAGCCGCTTTACCTATACTTTTACTTGCCGATGCGCCAAATGCCGCTTTAGCCTCTGCTTCAGTCGGGAAAGATTTGTATTTTGCTTGGGGAAATTTATCCACCTGCTTCTTGGTATAATCCCAACTGGTAAAAATGCCGGTCTCACGCCCTGCCCAAACCACATAAAACTTCTTCGCCATAATGACTTCTCTATAAAATCGCTTAAGATACTCAATGCGCACCAGTTTAGCGTATGACGTAGCAAAATCACCAACTGTTCAGTAAAACTTGGATACTAATTTATGCCTCAAGCACCATTAACGATTATTGTCGGCTCAAATAACCCCGTAAAAATCAATGCCGCCAAAGTGGCCATCAGTCAGTATTTTCCTGATCGTAAAATCAATTGCAGCGGCATGCATGCGCCCTCGTTAGTGGCCGATCAACCCATGACAGATGCAGAAACCAAATTAGGGGCCATTAATCGTGCCCAGTTTTGCCAGTCGCAATACCAATCAAATGCCCAAGAGGCTGACTTTTTTATCGCGATGGAAGGCGGTGTTGATAATTTTGACCATGGCCCTGCGACATTTGCTTATATGGCCATCATTCATAAGCAACAACTATCAGTTGGTCGCAGCGCGCTACTGCCATTACCCACTCAAGTTTACCAAGCGCTAGAGCAAGGTGAAGAGCTGGGCCATGTTATGGATAAACTCTTTAATACCCACAACATTAAGCAAAAAGGCGGCGCAATTGGATTACTCACTCACGGCTTAGCAACCCGCGAAAGCATTTACACCCAAGCGATTATTTTAGCGATGGCGCCTTTTATGAATGCTGAATTTTTCAACAATTAGTTTGCCCATAGGAATAAGTTACTTTGTTTTATGGATAAAGATTGCTAACTTCGAAGTAACTCGTTTCCATAGGAGAATTAAATGGAATATCAACGCATAGCGCATTCTAGCCTTGATGTTAGCAAGATTTGTCTTGGTACCATGACATGGGGCGAACAAAATACCCAAGCCCAAGCTTTTGCACAAATGGATTACGCCATTGGTCGTGGAATTAACTTTATTGATACCGCTGAAATGTATCCTGTGCCACCCAGTGCTGACACCCAAGGTGAAACTGAGCGCATTATTGGTCACTACCTTAAACAAAGAGGTAATCGCGATAATTTAGTCATTGCATCAAAAGTGTCAGCTGCAGGCCCTAAAAGTGATTTTGTTAGACCAAACATGGCCTTAGATTGGGTCAACATCCACCAAGCGGTTGATGCATCACTAGAGCGACTACAAGTCGATACCATTGATTTATATCAGCTGCACTGGCCTGATAGACACTGTAATTACTTCGGTGAGCTACTTTACGACCAACTGGATGATGAACATCAAACCCCTATTTTAGAAACCTTAGAAGCATTAGCTGAAGTCATCCGCCAAGGAAAAGTGCGCTATATCGGCGTGTCCAATGAAACCCCTTGGGGCTTAATGCAATACCTTCGATTAGCTGAAAAGCATGGCTTACCCCGCATCGTCAGTGTGCAAAATCCTTATAGTTTGCTTAATCGCAGCTTTGAGGTGGGCATGTCTGAAATCAGCCACCGTGAAGAATTGCCTTTGCTGGCCTACTCGCCTTTAGCTTTTGGCGCATTAACAGGTAAATATGAAAATAATCAGTGGCCTGAAAACGCCAGATTAACGTTATTTAAGCGCTTTGCCCGCTATAACAGCACAGCAATGGCAATTGAAGCTACTCAAGCTTATGTGGATTTAGCCCGTGAGTTTGGTTTGTCGCCAACCCAAATGGCCTTAGCCTTTGTTAATTCAAGACGCTTTGTCGCTTCAAACATTATTGGCGCTACCAATCTTGAACAGTTAAAAGAAAATATCGATAGCCTTGATGTTAGTTTGTCCGCAGAGCTTATTGGCCGCATCAACGAGCTGTCTAACCTTTATCGCTTGCCTTGCCCATAACAAGTGTGAATAACAGGGGTTAATAAGACCTTTTGCCAATCAGCATATTGATGCTTGCAATAAGCGCTACAATCTATGAAGATCGTAGCGCTTTTCTTATGCTGAAGCGATAACTTCAGCGATTCATCATTAACTTAACGAGCTTTCAATGACAGTGCCTGTGGATACCGTTTTAATTAATAATGCCTTTGATCACCAAGCTATTCGATCTCAGTTTCCAATATTGGATCAACAGCTAGATGATAATCCATTGTGTTATTTAGATACGGCAGCCACCAGCCAAAAGCCTGTTAGTGTCATTGAGGCAATGACTCAGTATTATCAGCATGATAACGCTAATGTGCATCGCGCCGCCCATCAGTTATCAGCCAGAGCCACAGCCAACTATGAACACGTTCGTCATCAAGTTAAGCAATTTATTAATGCTAGCCAAACTGAAGAAGTTATTTTCACTCACGGCACCACTGAATCGATCAACATGGTCGCTGCAGGCTTAAGCAAACAGCTTAAAGCTAATGATATTATTTTAGTTGATAGCGCCGCCCATCACGCCAACTTAGTACCATGGCAACAATTGGCCAAAAATACCGGCGCTGTGGTTAAACCCATTCCACTGAATGAGCATTTATCCATTGATATCAATGCCTATTCAGCACTGCTTAGTTTAAAACCTAAGCTTGTGGCCATAAGCCATGTGACCAATGCGCTGGGGTCGGTAAATGATGTCAGCCAATTAGTTGAGCTTGCCCAGCAAGTAGGTGCACTCACTCTTGTTGATGGCGCTCAGGCCATCGCCCATATCGATGTCGATGTACAACAAATTAACTGCGACTTTTATGTGTTTTCAGGCCATAAAATGTATGGCCCCACTGGCGTTGGGATCTTATACGGCCGTTATGCCGAGCTCGATAAGCTTGAACCGCTGCTAACAGGCGGCGAAATGATAAAGTCGGTGAGTTTTGAAGCTACCACCTTTGGGGAACTGCCCAATAAATTAGAAGCGGGCACCCCAGCGATTTCAGCGGTTATCGGTTTAGGCGCAGCAATTAGTTTTATCAATGGACTGCCAAAAGCTGAGTTACTGGCCCATGAGCAAAGCTTACTGAACTATTTGCAAAATGAACTCAGAAACTTAGGCGATATAACCCTTATTGGTGCAACGCCGCATAATATTGGCGTGGTTGCGTTTAACTTGGCACAAGAGCATCATCAAGATGTTGGGATACTACTTGATCAACAAGGCATAGCCGTTCGTTGTGGCCACCACTGCGCCATGCCATTAATGCAGCAGTTAAACATTAAAGGTTGTTGCCGAGCATCCATTGGCCTCTATACTAATAAGCAAGACATTGACCTGTTTATCGCGGCGCTGGGTAATGTTAAAGATCTACTGTTATAGCCTGATGTTTTAGCCAGCTTTTTAACCTTAGCTTTATAGCTGCAAATACTCTCCACCACCTGATAGTAAATTGAGAAAATGACTAACCAATTACCACAACCCCAAGAGCACTGTTTTAAACCGCTAGATAATAAGGTCGCACAAGCCGTCAGCGCGATTGAGTCAGCAAGCAACTGGCAAGATAAATACCGTCAAATCATGCTGGTTGGTAAAGCCCTACCGACACTTGATGATGCCTTTAAGCTAGAGTCAGCCCAAGTAAAAGGCTGCGAAAGCCAAGCGTGGCTTTACCATAAAGCGATTGATGGCAAACATTTTTTTTGTGCCGACAGTGATTCACGTATAGTTAAGGGTCTAATTGCTATACTGTTATATGCAACTCATACAAAAACCAGTGCCGCCATTAGTGCATTTGACTTAACTGAGTATTTTGAACAATTAGGACTTAGCGGCCAATTAAGCCCCTCTCGTACCAATGGGCTTACCGCACTCGCCAATGCTATTAAGCAATACGCCGCAAACTAATCAATAATGATTACGAGCGTTAAAAGGAATAACAATGTCTGAAAGCGCTTGTAACCAAAACAGAAGAACCCTACTTAAAGGGATCGCTGCAACCAGCTTACTTTGCCCGCTGTATAGCACTTCTGTGTTTGCCGCCTCCAAAAAGCGCCTCTATATTGATGGTTTATCATTTCTGCCCGAAAACCTAGCAGATGTTCGCGAATCAAAACTTGATGCTTACATCTGTGATATCTCCGCTATCGAAACTATTACACAGCCCGATGGCACCACCAATTACAAACGCACCTACCAAGCCTGTATTGAAAGTATAAAACAAGCTAAAAAAGTGGTCGATGATAACCCTTCAGTTTTATTACAAGGGCTAACAGGCAACGACATTGCCAAAGCCCGAAATGAGCAGCGCACCGCGGTGTACTTTCAAATCCAAGGCGCTGACTGTGTTGAAGCCGATGCCGATAACGCTAACAGTGGCGATAAGCCTTGGCCACAACTAGACCAATTTCACAAACATGGTTTACGGGTGCTGCAATTAACCCACCACTACGGCAACCGCTTTGCCGGTGGCGCATTAGACAATGATGGCTTTCAAAGCCTCAATAAGCCACTGACCGCTGATGGTAAGGCATTAATCGCCGAGCTTAATCGTCACAATATTCTTATCGATGTCAGTCACTCAAGTCCGCAAACCGCACTGGATACCGCTAAAGTCTCCACTAAACCCATAGTGCAAAGCCATGGCGCTGTGCGCTCCATCGTCAATAATGCTCGCTGCTCACCCGATGAAGTGATCCGCGCTATTGCCGACACTGGCGGTGTGTTTGGTATTTTCATGATGAGCTTTTGGCTCACCAATAAGCCTGTGCCGACCATTGATGATTATATTCGCCAACTTGATAGGGTCGCTAGACTGGGCGGCATGGATGTAGTAGCCATTGCCAATGATTTCCCACTGCGGGGACAAGAAAACTTACTGGCGTTAAATAACAATAACGCTGAAGGAGTTAAACAATACCTGGGTTGGTGGCAAAGTCTTGCTGATAAAAATGTATTAGGCTTTGACCATACCCCTGAGCATGTGGTTATCCCAGAACTTAACCATATCGACAGAATGAGTCGCATTGACGATGCACTGGCCAAAGCACGTTATAAGTCGAGCGATAGAGATCGTTTCCTCGGTGGCAACTGGCAAAGAGTGCTTAAACAAGTGTTGGTTTAAATTACATCAGATTTAAGTTGTTGGTTTGCTTTCTGTATTTCCAAACTCCGTTTGGATTAACGTTGTGGCGCTTCGTTCATACCTGATTTATTTTTTTAAATATTTCCAAACTCCGTTTGGATTAACGTCGTGGCGCTTCGCCCACACCAGATTTAGGCTGTTGGTTTCCTTTCTGTATTTCCAAACTCCGTTTGGATTAACATCGTGGGTTTTCCACCCACACCCGACCAAAAGGGTATCAACAGCAATACCCTCTTGGATCACCCTGCCGCCCCTAACGAAAAATGCTGAAAAGCGCATAGTTTTCGATGGGGATCGATCCAGCTTTTAACTTCGTTTGTAGACTGCTTCGGTCTTATTCGAAAATGCTAACGCTTCCGATGGTGCATCCCTGCACCGCGAAAGCTATGCTCACATCCATGTGAGCATCACGCTATTTTCTTCAACGTCCTCAATTCAAATTGAGTCTTTTGGATTTTTAGCTTTATATCTTTTTAATCTTTTTAATCTTTTACTTGGCACTAATACAGTCAAATCGAAGAAGCAATAATCCCAGTGTAGATGCAGCAGCGAACTTCTGACTGCCAAGGATGGCGGGAATGTCATTATTTGTCGGGAACAAATATGACCAAAACATGGCGAAGTTTCACAGTGTGAAACGCTCTGAGCGAGAGGCATGGATGCCGAACTGGCCGTTTAACATGGATGTTATTTGTTTTCGCAAAGCCCACATGGATGCGTTTGCGGCGTGTCTTGGATATATCAAAATCAATGTTAGCTTTGTGTGATAAAAACAACGACAGAATTGCATATTATAGAAATTAATTATGCAGAAAATAGAATTTAAAAACGTCAACAGTAAAAATACAAAAAACTTAGTTCTTATTGTATTTCTGGCGAGTAGTTCACAATTACCCCTGTTATAAAAGTTATTATTAATAATAAAAACTCTTCTTCATTAAAATATATAATAGTTAAGCATATACTAATTAATGAATATATAAATTGACCTGTAATATAACTTTAGAATAAATATGACTTCAATCTCAAACCCGAATAATAAAAGTAGTAGTAAAGTTTACATCCCTTCATGACAATGTAATCTATAAATCTAATTTTTAGATTACTACATTATGAAAAAAATAATTTTTAACATTTCTATCTTTCTATTTACTTATATCATTATAAATTCAGTTGCATCTGCCCAGGATATGAAAAGCCTTCGGGGAGAGACTATGGGTAATAAATATAAAGTTACTTGGTTAGAAACTAAAATATCTGCAAAAAGAATGGCTGATATTAGAAGTCAAATAGAACAACGTCTAGATGATGTGAATCAATCAATGTCAACTTGGCGTAAAGACTCTGAAATCAATAAAATAAACAACTCACCTAAAGCTACACCCATACGCATTAGTTATGACATGAATCACGTCATAACTAATGCTATTCATGTTGCTCAACTCACTAATAATGCACTGGATATCACAGTTGGGCCTTTAGTTAATTTATGGGGGTTTGGCCCTGATGGCCAAGTCACTGACTTACCATCAGAACAAGCAATCGAAGCAGCCATAAAATCCACCGGAATTAGCAATATAACCCTTAAGAATCAGTATCTCACAAAAAACGCGGCCAATCTAAAAATTGACCTTTCAGCTATAGCAAAAGGTTACGGTGTCGATGTCGTAGCTGACGTATTGGAACGCAATGATATTCATGACTATCTAGTTGATATTGGCGGGGAGTTAAGAATTAAGGGATTAAATGCTAGCCAACAGGCTTGGAAGGTGGGAGTTGATAAACCCTTTGCTTATTCAACAGGACAAATGGAAATTATCACCCCTGGGGACTCCGCCGTCGCGACATCGGGGAACTACCGTAAATATTTCGAAAAAAATGGCCACTACTACTCGCATTTAATTGACCCTAGAACAGGAAAACCCGTATCTCATACCGTTGTTTCAGTCACGGTAATTGAAAAAAATTCTATGACAGCTGATGCATTGGCTACCGCCTTTATGGTGCTCACTGTTGAGGAATCATTGGCTGTTGCCAATGAACACAATATCCCAATCATGATCATTGAGGATAAGTTTGGAGAGTTGATTACTCACCATTCAGAAAGCTTTAAAAAATATATTAAAGAATAGTTTTAAACTATTAACAGGAAAAATGATGAAGAATAAATTTAAACTAAGTGTATTATGTATTGCTGTATTAGGTATGACTGCCTGTAGTGATGATGATAAAGATACATCTGGGCTTGAAAGCCAAATAAAACAGCTTGAACAACAAAATGCTGAATTAAACTCTCAAAATACAGAATTAAGTTCAAAAAATGAATCATTAGCAGAAGACAATGCTAATTTAACAACTAAAACTGAAGAACTTCAGGATAAAGCAGTAGGCTACATTTCTACTTTCAACCAACAATGCGCTGAAGAAGGCGTTATGTTTGATTATCTTGACCCTAATGCACCAGCAGAAGAAGCACCACAAATGTCAGCATTTGCAAGCGCCATGGCAGCTGATGATTGCATGAGCTGCCATAGCTATGATGCAAATGATCCTTCAAATGTCCCTCATGGCGATTACGGCGTTTGTAGCACCTGTCACGAAGGTCACAATGAAACACCACCTGTTGATCCGGGTAATCCACAGGATCCAACGTTCCCACAACCTGAACCAGACGACAGTCTCGTTGATGGAAAAACTGGGGCATCGGGTTCTTTCTACTACGGCAGCTCTTCATTCCTAAACGCTGACTATTTAGCACAAAGACTCAATGGTAGTATTTACAACTACGAGTGGGTAGAAGCCACAGAAAGTGGTGAAAATACCGCTAAGACATTGAAAACAGCTTGTGGTTTAGAAAATCGTGAATTTATTAAAGACATGTACCCTAACGACGGTAAAGAGTACAAACTAAACGGCTTTAATAACCAAATGGGTTCTAAATTAATTTCCACTGTTAGTAAATTTACTGATGAAGAAACAACTGAAGAAGTTGAATTGCCTAATGTTGCTATTTTCGGCTACGGCATGAAACTAGAAGATAATGGTAACTATTACGCCTCGATGAATATTGGTAAGAATAACACTTGTTATAATGCAGTTATGCATGGTGACGTTCGATTGGCATATTACGAATACTCACCAATGCTATCAAGTAAGCCTGATCGTAATATGGGTGCTCGAATTTTAGGTACTATTGATTACGAGCGTACAGCACTAAAAGGATTTGACTGGGTTACTGAAGTTCCAGGACTTGGTGCTGGAGAAGACTTTACTCCATCGGATGTTGACTGGACAAACGTTGGTTCTTGTTCATTAGTGATTAAAGTTGAAGGTATTATTCCTCTAGGATAATTCACACATTGCGATATAAAAAAGCTGAAACCTAGGTTTCAGCTTTTTTTATTTTTGAAAACTTACTTTTAGTAGCTCATTTTTAGTTAGCTTGTTTATCTTTAATTAACGCCAAGCCTTTCAAACTAAACACTAGCCACCAAAGTCATCTAGCAAGATATTTTCTTCTTCAACACCTAAGCTTTCTAGCATGCTGATCACAGAGGAGTTCATGATTGGAGGGCCACACATGTAGAACTCACAATCTTCTGGCGCTTTGTGATTCTTAAGATAGTTTTCCAATAATACCGTATGAATAAAGCCGGTATAGCCGGTCCAGTTATCTTCAGCTAAAGGCTCTGACAAAGCTACATGCCATTCAAAGTTGTCATTTTCAGCGGCTAAGGTATCAAAATCATCTTGATAAAAAATCTCTCGCGCTGAACGCGCTCCATACCAAAATGACATTTTACGTTTTGTTTGCTTACTCTTAAGTTGATCAAAAATATGCGAACGCATCGGCGCCATACCTGCGCCACCACCAACAAACACCATTTCAGCGTCTGTTTCTTTGACAAAAAACTCACCGAAGGGCCCTGAAATAGTCACCTTATCGCCAGTCTTTAGATTAAAGATATATGACGACATTTGCCCTGGTGGTAAATCATTGCTTGGCGGCGTAGCAATACGCACATTCAGCATGATGGTGCCTTTTTCATCAGGGTAGTTCGCCATTGAATAAGCACGTAATACATCTTCATCAACGGTTGAAACTAGGCTAAATAAGTCGTACTTATCCCAGTCATCACGATATTGCTCAGGAATATCAAAATCAGCGTATTTCACCTCATGGGCAGGGGCTTCAATTTGAATATAACCACCGGCTTTGAAATGAACATCCTCCCCTTCAGGGACTTTCAGCAGCAGCTCTTTAATAAAGGTCGCTTGGTTGTCATTAGAAACTACCTCACATTGCCACTTTTTAACCCCAAAGATCTCTTCATCCACTTCTAGTTCCATGTCGGTTCGCACCGCAACCTGACACGCTAACCGGCAGCCTTCTTTGGCTTCTTTTTTGGTGATGTGGTCAAGCTCTGTGGCTAAGATATCACCGCCACCTGATTTCACTGTGACCCGACATTGGCCACAGGTGCCGCCACCGCCACAGGCCGATGGAATAAAAATACTGTTGCTCGCCAGTGCGCCAAGCAGTTTATCACCAGCAGGTGTGCACACACTTTTGTCTGCATCACCATTAATGCCGATGGTGACATCACCCGTACCCACCAATTTGCTTTTGGCGAATAAAATTATCATTACCAGCAAACTTACCACTATGGTAAACATGCCTATGCCAATTGCCATTTCCATTAAATGCACCTTCTCAACAGTTGCTGATAACAAGCAGTCTCATGGGTCAGTTTTACCAAAACCACTGATTCAAGCATGAGTGAGTCATCTATAAGCGAATTCAAATTTGTTTGCATTTTCACGCCTTACAAAGTGATGCCAGCAAATGACATAAAACCTAATGCCATTAAACCTGTAGTAATAAAGGTAATGCCAATTCCTTGCAGCCCTAGTGGGATAGCATGAAATTTCATCCGTTCACGCAGCCCGGCGAGTAAGACAATGGCCATCGCCCAGCCCACAGCACTACCTGCTGCAAACACCACAGATTCGCCTAAGTTATAATCACGGTTGGCCATGAAAATAACCCCAGCAAAAATGGCACAGTTCACCGTTAGTAGCGGTAAGAAAATACCTAAAGATTGATACAGAGTTGGAATGTATCTTTCTAAAAACATCTCCAAAATCTGCACTAAAGCGGCAATCACCCCAATAAAGGTAATTAACTGTAAGTAGCTTAAGTTAAGCTCAGGGAAGCCTGCCCATGCCAGTGCACCTGGCGCAAGGATATTCACGTAAATCAGCTGATTTACCGGTACGGCTAATACCATCACCACAATCACTGCAATGCCCAAACCAAATGAGGTTGAGACCTTTTTAGACACCGCGAGGAAGGTACACATGCCTAAGAAAAAAGACAGTGCCATGTTGTCGATAAAGGCCGCTTGAATAAATAAATTAATATAGTGTTCCATTGCCATTATCCTCTCTTACGCTGCACAACATTGATCGCCCAAATCATCACGCCGATCAAAAAGAATGCGCTTGGTGGCAAGGTGAACATTTCATTGGCAAGATACCAACCACCGTTTTCGATAGTGGTAAATATCTCTTTGCCAAATAAGGTTCCGCGTCCTAGTAGCTCACGCACAAAGGCGACACTTAATAAAATCACCCCGTAGCCCATGGCATTACCTAGCGCATCAACAAATGCCAAATGCGGTGGGTATTTCATCGCAAAGGCTTCTGCGCGGCCCATGATGATACAGTTGGTAATAATCAAACTGACAAATACAGATAACTGCTTTGAAAGCTCATAAGCCACGTCCTGCAACACCATGTCAACGATAATTACCAAAGAGGCAATCACGGTCATTTGCGCAATAATACGCACGCTGCTAGGGATAAAATTGCGAATGCTCGAAATGATCACATTGGAGCACACTAAAACAAAGGTCACCGCCAGTGTCATTACCAATGCGGTTTGCATTGAATTACTCACAGCCAGTGCAGAGCAGACCCCTAGCACTTGCATCGCCACTGGGTTATTGGCAAAAATCGGTGAGGTCAGAATTTGTTTAGTTGAGATAGTCGTACTCATTATTTCGCCTCCGTAGTGGCAAACTGGTTAAGAAAGGTTTGATAACCTTCTACACCAAACCAAAATTCAACCGCACGTTGAATGCCCATGCCCGTTCGGGTTGCGCCACTAACGCCATCAACACCGTGAATATCGCCAGCTTTAGCACCGCCTTTGATAACCTTGATGGAAATTTTGCCTTTATCATCAAATAGCTGCTTACCTTTCCATAAGTCAGTCCACTGGGGATCTGTTACAAAATCAGCAATACCAGGGGTTTCACCGTGTTCGTAGAAAATAATATTCTCAACGGTATTTAAATCAGGCTTAAGGGCTAAATAACCATAAATCATCGACCACAGTCCTTTACCATAAATGGGCATCACCACACTGGATAATTGACCATTAGCGTCAAAGACTTCAAATACGCGGATATTATCCGCACGGCTTTTAATTTTGGCGGTATCTTTTTTAGGTTTTGATGATGTATCTGGGTTTATCGCTGCCATACGCTCATCAAAATCAAGTAGATTGTCATGATCAACAAACTCACCCGACTCTAGATTGACCATTTTAGGGCTTACTCTTTGTTCAAATAATTCCCTAAAATCGCCGCTGCTGATATCAATATTGGCGGCCCGTAATACAAACTGCTGCACTTCATCACGCTTTTTAACCAGCTTACGTTCTTTTAAAATTTCAGCGGTACCGGTGATCATAAACGAACAGACCAAACTCAGGCTGATGATAAAAATCATCGTGCCAGCTATGCTATCTTTCTTAAAGGCCATGGCGTTTTAGTCTCCGTTTAATGTTGGCACGAGCCACCAGATAATCGAATAATGGCGCCCATAGATTTGCGAACAATATCGCCAACATGATCCCTTCAGGCAATTTCACATTCAACACTCGAATGAGTATGCTCATAAAGCCAATTAACGCGCCATAGGCGTATCGACCACTGCGGGTATATGAGGCGGTCACAGGATCGGTTGCCATAAACATCATCCCCAGTGCAAAACCACCGGTAACTAAATGCCATGTCCACGGCATAGAAGCCATAGAGCTTTTCGCAGGTCCAACTAAGTTAAACAATATTGCTGTAGCGATCATGCCGAACATAACCCCTGCAACCACTCGCCAATCTGCCACTCGAGTTAGCAGCAATACACCGCCGCCAATCAAAATAGCTAAGGTGCTGGTTTCACCAATAGAGCCTGGAGTGAAGCCTAAAAATGCATCCATCCATGCAGGATCTGATAAGGCGCTAATCCAGCTAACATCGGCAAACATATTCGCGCGACTGGCTGCAGCTTGGGTTAAGGTGGTGGCACCTGAAAAACCATCAGCAGCAACAAATTGGCTTAAGGCTGCGACTTCTGTGGGGTAGGCAAAATAGATAAAGGCATAACCGGCTAACGCAGGGTTTAAAAAGTTATAACCCATGCCGCCAAACATTTCTTTGGCTACGATAACCCCAAAGGTCACTCCTACAGCAATAATCCATAAGGGTGTCGATACCGGCACTATGATAGAAAACAGTAATGCTGTAATAAAGAAGCCTTCATGTAATTCTTGGCGCCGCACTTTGGCAAAAACCACTTCCCACACTAAACAGACAAACAAGGTCATTAGGTAAATTGGCACATAATAACTCGCACCATAAGCCATTAAGCTGACAAAACCTGATTGTTCGGTTAACTGGCCAAACAGCATTGAAAACAAGCCAGCCTGCCAAGCCTCAGGTTGAGTTGCCCCAGCCATGATGGCAATTTGCGCTTGTAAGCCTAGGTTGTACATCCCAAAAAATATGGCGGGCAGTAAACACATACCCACAATATGCATGGTACGTTTTACATCAATGGCATCACGAACATGCACTTTACCTTTGGTACTGCGGCCACGAGCAATCCACAAGGATCGCAAGTAACTTTTCATCGAGTCGCCATGAGCATAATAGCGATCTTGATGATCCGGTTTCTTTTGTTGCTGACTCATTAACCTTCCCTCTCGATGATATCTAGGCAAGCACGTAACTCTTTACCAAAGTCATACTTTCCGGGACAAACAAAGGTACAAAGTGCTAAATCTTCTTCGTCTAATTCTAAAGCGCCTAATAGCTGTGCTTCATCGGTATCTCGCACCACCAGATCTCTCACCAACAAGGTCGGTAAAATATCCAAAGGCATAACGCGGGCAAGCTGACCAAAAGCCATCATCGCACGAGGAGAGCCACCTGCATGGGTGGTAAAATCAAACAGTTTTTTAGTACGGCTAAAACCTGACATCATGATACCTGTCAGTGAGAACTTTTCTTTATTACGGCGCACCCAAGGTAATAACTCGTGACGGGCGTTTTCAGTTAGTACACAAACTTGATTATGATAACGACCTAAATAGTTATAAACCCCAACGGCGGTATGGCCACAAAGTACGGAGCCCGATACCACCCGTGAGTGAATATCTTCAATTTCATTTTCGACTAGCTCACCCAAGTCTGCCCCTAATTGGGTCCGCAGTAACCTTGGTTTTAACACATTGGGTCCAGCAAATGACACCACTCGCTCATTAAATAGCTCACCGGTTTGAAACAGCTTGCCAACGGCAATCACATCTTGATAGCCAATATGCCAAACTACCCGCTCAACACTTACTGGATGCAGCAGATGGATATGAGTACCCACCAGCCCAGCGGGATGAACGCCGCCAAATTGATATGACTCAACTTGAGCTAAATCATGGCCGGGTAACGCCTCACCTTGATCATGACACAGCATCACTTTACCATCGGTTAACCGGGTTAGTGCCTGCATTCCCACAGCAAATGCTTGTGGCTGCTCAGCGATAATCACGCGAGGATCGGCCGCTAACGGATTACTGTCCATGGCGGTCACAAAGATTGCTGATGGCCTAGTATCTAACGCGGGAATTTTTGAGAAAGGGCGGGTTCTTAATGCCGTCCATAACCCACTGTTAACCAGATTGGTTTGCACCGCTTCGCGGGATAATGCCAAAACATCATCGCTAGTAGCAAAACTCACGGCTTCATCGCCTTCGCAACGGATCACCACTGATAATAGCACCCGTTTTTCGCCCCTGTTTATGGCAATCACTTCGCCACTCGCAGGGGCAGTAAAGGTCACTCCGGCAATCTTTTTATCTTGAAAAAGCGCTTGGCCTTTTTTAACGATATCACCTTCTTCAACCAACATAGTCGGCTTTAAACCAACATACTCTTCGCCTAATATGGCAACTCTGGTTGGCTTTGCTGTGACGTCGATTATTTGTTGCGGCTCACCCGCGATAGGCACATCGAGGCCCCGTTTAATTGTTATAACCTGATTTGAGGATCCAGCCATTACTTGTAACCTTTAAAATTCAGATACCACATAATAAATAGATTTGTGATCTAAATCCGCTATTGAGGTCACACCTTTTAAATAAATTGTGAAATAAATGTACTAATAACACCTAAATTCGACCAAAAACTTGAACCAAGACCGATATTCAATTTCAAAACAGGAACTAAAGCACAAAAAACAGCATCTAAAACGCTACCCAATGCTGAACTACCCCATGCATCACAATTTAACATAGACACAGTTCACATTAATCTCAATAAAAGCTGTATAAGAATTACAGAAATCAAAATTTGCTAGGTAAGCACTGAGATAATAATTAAGTTTGAAGCAATAAGAATGACAAATATGGGATAAGTATGAAATGAACATGTTAATGGCAAGCCTGAGCAGCTAAAAACAAAAAATGGCCAAGACTGTCGTCTTCGCCATTTAAATTCATGCGGTCAAAATTATCGGTAAATATAGCTTAAGATCAAATCCGCTAAATACCCACTTGAGACTGAATTGGTGCAGCTGAGTACTCTTGAGGATTAAACCAATTGAGGCTGTCTGCCAATGACACCACCTCACCGATAATCATCAATGCTGGCATTTGCAAAGCAGGATCTGCAGCCAGCTGCGATAACTCACTTAACTTACCTATAAAGCGCTGTTGAGATGCGGTCGTCGCCTTAGAAACAATAGCCACAGGCGTATCACCATCACGGCCACTACTCATTAATCCATCACGGATAATCTCTGCGTTCAAAATGCCCATATAAACCACTAAGGTATTATTTGGATTTGCATAACCTTGCCAGTCCATCGGCCGACTTTGTAATTGGCAATGACCAGTAATAAACGTCACTCCTTGAGCAAAATCTCGGTGGGTTAATGGAATGCCAGCATAAGCAGCTGTGCCACTAGCAGCAGTAATACCGGGGACAACCTCAAAAGCAACCCCTGTTTCTGCTAAGGTTTGCAGCTCCTCACCGCCACGACCAAAAATAAACGGATCACCACCTTTAAGGCGTACCACGTTTTTGCGAGTGTAAGCTTTTGTCACCAGTACCTGATTTATTTCATCTTGCCCAGCACTATGCTTGCCAGCACGTTTACCCACAGCAATTTTTTCAGCGCTTTGTGGGATTAAATCTAAGATGTCTTGGCTAACGAGGGCATCGTACAGGACAGCATCGGCTTGCTTTAACACCCGATAAGCTTTGAGGGTGAGCAGCTCAACATCTCCAGGCCCTGCACCGACTATCCAGACTTTCCCTTTGGCCCCTTGACCCGGTATCGAAACCAATTCCATTTTTCAAAACCCCACAATGTTTACTTAGCATCAAATATAGCCCTTTATATATTCCATATATAATAGATAATACTTAGCTTTTATTCCATTTAGTTATATGAGACCTATTAAGTGGCATTTAAAAACCTTGGTAAACTAGCTGCACAGTTACCATACAAAGCCCAAGCTCAAATCATCAGTACTTTTCATTTTTAACCATAGTGTTAGTCTAGAAAAATATAATTAAAGGGAGCTTTTAATGAAACCAACATGGATCCGATTATGGTTTAGCGCAGCCATTGGTTTAGGAGTAAGCCAAGTGGCTTTAGCTGAAGACTCACTCGTTGATGAAAGAGTAAAAGACGAGCTTAAAACTTCAGAGGAGCGCTTTGTCATTACCCCCCATAAAGTTAATTACATTTTGCCATACACCTATAATGACAACCCTAACACTGACCCATATACAAACTTTACAACCAATGACGACAATGAAGAAGTCATCGATAACGCTGAGGCTAAGTTTCAGATAAGCTTTAAATTCCCGCTGTGGTATAACGTTTTTGGCGACAATGGCCACCTCTATTTCGCCTATACCAACCAGTCTTACTGGCAAGTCTATAATAAAGAAATTTCCTCCCCTTTTAGAGAAACTAATCATGAACCGGAAATGTTCATGCTATTCAATAATGACTGGCAAGTGGCAGGGTTAACAAATTCGTTTTGGGGTGTAGGGGCTGTGCATCAATCTAATGGTCAATCTGGTTCACTTTCACGCAGTTGGAATCGAATTTACGGCACCATGGTATTTGATAGAGGCCCTTTTGCATTAGGTCTAGAGGCGTGGTGGCGGATCCCTGAAGATGAAAAAGCAACACCCAGCTCGCCTGAGGGTGATGACAACCCCGATATTGAAGACTATATGGGCAACTTTGAGTTAACAGCCGTCTATGGCCTTGATGAGCATATGTTTACCTTAATGGGGCGCAATAATTTACAACACCCAAATAAAGGCTCCATTGAGTTTACTTGGAGCTATCCGATATTAGGCAATTTACGCTTATATACCCAGTACTTTAATGGCTATGGCGAAAGTATGATTGACTATAATCATCATAATCAGCGCATTGGGATCGGGGTTTCGATTGGTGATATTCTTTAAAATAGGCCATCACAAACAATAAAAACAACCATAAAAACAACAATAAAAAAGGTGAAGCTGCAGTTATATACAGTTCACCTTTTTTGTTTTCAATACCCGACTAGCTTGTTAGCAACTTAGTAAGCTTTACTATCACCGCGAGTAGAGATTGAAATACCTTTATCGGTAATATCCAAGTTGACCTGCATGCGCATGTCATAATCTTTGAGCATTTCTAGTTCTTCTGGCACTTGCTCACCGCTTTCTTCAATGAGTGAAAATACCGGTTTCAGCACTTTTTGATAATCAATCGACATATTCGCTAAGCCATTGGCGACCAGTGGTTCTTTTGCCAGTTTATTAGCTAAGTCTTCACCTTTATCGCCACTGTAAATAACAATGTGTTGATCTTTAATGGCCATTTGAGCGCTTACCCCCATTGAAGGTGGCAGCATTAGCAATGAAGACACATCGATGGGATCACCATTAGTCTCCAGTTGAACTTGGGCTAACTGAGGCACAAATGGCTTAATCATGTTTAATAGCATTTCTGGGTTTTCAGCCGATAAGCTAATCAGTGCATCTAGGTGCTTAAAGCCAGGCTCACCATTTTCGTCAGTTAACGAAAAGTCGACTATGGTGGCACTCATGCCCTTAACCCCATTGGCCATGCCTGTCATCATGCCAAGCATTGCCGGATTTTGGCCGCTGATTTCATATTGCATTTGCGCTAGTGCTTCACACTGATAACTGGGCGTTTGTAAATCTTGCCAAATTTCAGTTAATGCTGGTGCTAATTGCGCCGCATCAAGCCCCAGTGCTATGGACATGGCATTGTCAGTTAGGCTATTAGTGAAACTAGGAATAAAACCACGCATTTTATTAAATGCACCTAATATCACTTGGTTGTTAGATTCAACCACCATTTGGGCATCAAACTGCGCTTGTTTACGGCTAACATTAAATGCTTTTAAGCCCATAACCGTGCGCGGCCAATTTGCAGCGATAGCATCAAGCTCTGTTTGACACTCAGCCGTTTTAAACTCTGCAAAAGGATCACTGCCAGTGCCATCTAACTCGCCTAATTTAGATAACTGTTTAGCCAGCATATTGCCATCAGTTGAGGTTAATCCTTTCACTAATTCCACATGGTTTATAAAGCTTATACTGTCGTTTAAAAAACCATGAGTCTTAATGATATCTTCAACAATGCCACTGTCACTAATTGGATTATCAACTTTGGATAATCCCAGCGCCGTTGCTAATAATTCTGGTTTATTGAAGGAGGTATTTAAGGTTACTGTTAACCAGCCATCTTGCTGGGCAACAACTAAATCAATCGATTCATCGTCATCAATAAGTGAATAAGCACGATACTCAAGGCCTTCAATGGTTGCCGTGGTGTGGGCTAAACCGCTTTCTTCTGACGCTTTGTCCAATACTTTCCAAATAGCCTGTTCATCAGTGACTTGCACCTTAAAAACAGGCAACGCCCCTAGCGTGTAGGTATATGACTCAATCTTGGCAGGCAAACCAAAGGTTGTTAAAAACAGTTCAGGGTCTTCAAGGCTAGTTAAATAACTTTTATATAAACTGACAAAAAATCCCTCTTGGGCACTTGAATATGGGCCAGCCTGCTCAATTTGCTCTAGTTGGGCAGCACCGTTTTGCCCCATAGGCATTGAATACAAATAATCTTCTAACGGAAACGGGGTGAGTTGCCCTGAAAAAAGTAAGGTATCTGCTGGGATATACGCGAGCATGTCGTTATCAGTTGTGGTGACACCATCGTTGTTCGATAGCATGTATGCGCCTGCACCAGCAGCGGCAATGGCAACTGCGATAGCCAGTTTTTTCATTTATTTGTGCTCCATAATTCACATGTAAGTAATAACAAGTCACTCTTCCTTGAGAGTAAATGCTTAGTTAATGCCGATAACTCAATTTGATCAAGCATAGCGATAACTTAGCACACTTTTAATTTGCAAATAAAATAATGCCTCGATAAAAGTGGCTTGGGGTTTGATAAGCAATAACCGAGTTAAGCAATTGTTTATAAGGTTTAAAAGTCTAATAAAAGGTTAAGCAGGTGCCAAAAAGATAGGATAAATAAACCATGAAGATAGCGATATCGATGAAAGGTTGGTTTCTCGGCTAGCCAATGATGGCTAACCGAGACAACCAAAAGATTATGCTTACGCTAGCAAGCCAATCACTACACACTCGTTTTACGAGCGAGGCTTTGGAGGTACGTGGCGTGCAAAAACATGCCTAAAGTGTCGACAAAACCATCTACGGGAACTTCTAAATTTAGACTATAGAATTAACAAATGCCTAATTGTTTTTGGCTAAATATCACGATATAAAGCAACAGAGGTAAATATCAGTCATTGGTTTTAATACTTTGGTCGAAAGCAATGTTAGCTATTAATAATAAGCGCTCGCATTAGCAGTAAATATTAACCTTAGCGACCCATATGTTGCGTTCAACATCCCTATTGACACTTTTATTGAATCCCAAAAATATTAAACTCAAAAAAATATCAGCCTCATTGGACTGATATTTTTTATAACCAAATGACTAACCTGCAATTGGCTAAATTTCGTAATGTAATCCACATTCACGCTTCAAGCCATTAAAACGGGTTTCTTCTTCGCTCATTCCTAGCTCTAGGGGTTTGCTTGAATGGGTATCGCCAACAGACACATAACCTTGCTCCCACAGCGGGTGATAAGGTAGTTGATGCTCACTAAGGTATTCATGGACATCTTTGTTACTCCAATCAATGATGGGCAGTAGCTTATATTTATCACCATGAATAGCTAAAATGGGTAGCGCTTCACGGCTACTGGCTTGCGAGCGACGTAGCCCGGCAAACCAAGTGCCGACATTTAGCTCAGCCAAAGCACGTTGCATAGGCTCCACTTTATTGATGCGATTATACTTTTCTAAGCCTTCGAGATCTTGCTCCCAAAGCTTACCGTAACGGGCTTCTTGCCATGCAGATGACTGCTGGGCGCGAAATACCTGTAGATTTAAATCTAGTCTTTGGGTTAACTCATCAATAAATTGATAGGTTTCAGCAAACAAGTATCCTGTATCCGTCAATATCACCGGAATATCTGTCTGCGCTTGGCTTACCATATGCAACATAACCGCCGCTTGAATACCAAAACTTGACGATAAAGCATGTTCGCCAGGCAAAAAAGCTAATCCCCAAGTGACTCGCTCTTGCGCGGTTAAATCGGCTAAAAAGCGATTCACTTTTTCTAGCACTATTTTTTGCTCAGACTTGGGAGCTGATAATAGTGCTTGCAACTCATTGTGATTAATCATCGTAATGACCTCTGTTGCTAACCCGTTAGCCATGAAAATCTACAGCGGCATCGTTCACGGCTTTAATTATGCCAAAGCGAACTGTAAAGTTACCGAAGGTTTCACCTGCATCACTCTCAAGTACATACAAGCCGAATAATCTGTCTAACTCAGCTAAAATTTCAGCTTCTTGAATATTCTCTTTGTACATTTTATTAAGGCGTGTGCCTTCAAAGCTTGCACCTAAATACAAGTTATAACGTCCAGGCGCTTTACCTACTAAACCAATTTCGGCTGCGAACGGTCTCGCACAGCCATTAGGGCAACCTGTCATTCTCACCACAATGGCTTGCTCGCTAATACCATGCTTAGCTTGCAGCGCATCAATATTGTCAATAAACTCTGGGAAATATCGCTCCGCTTCGGCCATGGCTAATGGACAGGTAGGCAGCGCCACGCAGGCAATTGAATGGCCGCGGGTTTGACTGATAACCTTGCCAAAAAAGCCATGCTTACGGGCTAAATCTTCAATCGCAGCTTTATCTTCTTCTGCAACCCCAGCAATAATCATGTTCTGGTTAGAGGTCATTCTAAAATCACCTTTATGGATTTTGGCGATTTCTCTTAAGCCTGTTTGCAGCGTCTGACCTGGCTCATCTTTAATACGACCACTTTCAATGAACAAGGTTAAATGCCAGTTGTTATCTAAGCCTTGAACCCAACCATAACGGTCGCCGCGATCGCCAATCACTACCTCACGTTTAGGTTCAAAACTCACCCCTGCACGCTTTTCAACTTCTGCTTTAAATTCTGCAACGCCATGATCGACAATGGTGTACTTCAAACGTGAACGCTTACGATTGACACGGTTACCCCAGTCACGCTGAACTGTCATAACAGCTTCAGCGAATTTAATCACATCGTCAGTTTTAATAAAGCCAAAATCATCCGCTAGACGTGGGAAGGTTTCCACTTCACCATGAGTTGAGCCCATACCGCCACCAGCAACTAAATTAAATCCGACTAACTCACCCGCTTCAGCGATGGCAATAAAACCTAAGTCATTGGTATAAACATCAACATCATTGTCTGGGGGTACTGCTACAGCCATTTTAAATTTACGTGGCAAGTAGGTTTTACCGTACACAGGTTCGTTAGTTTCAGTATCAAGCAGCTTTTCTTTATCTAACCAAATTTCAGCATAGGCGTGAGTATGAGGCAATAAATGATCTGACAACTCTTTAGCCACTGCATAAGCCTGTTGATGTAACTTAGATTCAACAGGGTTTGGGTTACACATTACGTTACGGTTAACGTCACCACAGGCCGCAATAGAATCTAACGCCGCTCTATCAAGGCCTTGGATCAGCGTTTTTAAATTACGCTTTGGAATGCCGTGATATTGAAAGGTTTGACGGGTGGTTAAACGAATACTGTTTGATGTCGTTAGCGTTGATGAGATTTTATCCACATCCAACCATTGCTCAGGACTACAAATACCACCTGGTACACGGGCTCGTAACATGAAACTGTATAAAGGCTCTAGTTTTTGTTCTTTACGCTCATTACGTAAATCACGATCGTCTTGCTGATAAAAGCCGTGGAATTTGATCAACTGCTGATCGCCATCACTAAACGAACCGGTAACTTGGGTGTCTAAGCCTTCTTTAATGGTGCCGCGCAGGTAATCACTGTCGGTTTTTAAATATTCATTTACTGCTAACTTTTGCTCACTCATCCTGTGGCCTCTATCGATGCTTTTATGACGCTGGTGATATCAAATCACCAGCGTGTATATTATTTTCGTTATGCTTATTTCGAACTCATGCGGTATTCATTTAGTAAACGTCTTTTTGATAACGTTTCGCACTGCGCAACCCTTCAAGGTAATCCTCAGCGCCCTGCGCATCTAAACCACCATACTTAACTGCGACATCTAGTAAGGCTTGATGGACATCTTTTGCCATGCGCTCTGCATCGCCACAGATATAAAAATGCGCGCCATTTTGTAGCCATGCCCAAATCGCTTCACCTTGCTCTGCAATCCGGTGTTGCACATAAATTTTATGTTGTTGATCACGTGAGAAAGCCACATCGAGGCGCGATAAATCACCCACTTTTAGGTACTGTTGCCACTCAACTTGGTATAAAAAGTCTTGCTCAAAATGCGGATTACCGAAAAATAACCAGCTATCGCTGTTAACGCCGTCTGCTGCACGTTGTTGCATGAAGGCTCTAAAAGGCGCCACACCAGTGCCAGGGCCAACCATAATAACTGGAGTGTCGCTATTTTCTGGCAAACGAAAATGCTTATTCGGTTCAACGTAAACCTTAACTTGCTGACCTTCTTCTGCAGATGCTAAGAAGTGCGAAGCGCCGCCAAAACGCGCTTGACCCGCACGCTCATCTTCAACCAGTGCCACGGTTAAATGCACTTCGTTTTCCACTTCCGCTTGGCTAGAGGCAATTGAATATAAACGCGGTGTTAATGGGCGTAATAAACTTACTAAGGTTGCGGCATCGATTTTTACTGGATACAAACTGATTAAATCAGCTAATTGATGACCTAATACAAAATGGCGAGTTTGCTCTTTATCTGCAGCAATCGCGCTAAGCTCTGCATTCCCCGCAAGCTCTGCCCATGCCGTCACAAGACCCGGGTAAAGTTGGGTTAGCTCTTTTTTATCTGTTAATGCTTGTTGTAGCGATAAGGTATTTTTACTGACCACAACTTCAGTTGACGGGTCTAATCCTAAACCGCTAATCACTTCAGTGACTAAAGCCTCGTTATTGGTAAACCAAATACCTAAGGCGTCACCCACTTGATAACTGATACCAGATTCGCCTAAATCGATTTCCACGTGGCGAACATCACGATCAGAATCACGACCGGTAAGCTTTTGACTTAATAACACTTCTGCTTCATAAGGATTTTGCTTGGTAAATTCGCTTTCACCCGCCGCTTTGGCGCTATCAATTGACACTACGCTGGCACTGCTAGTTTCAACTAATGGCTCAACCGCTGTTATTACCGACTCAAGCCATTGCTCTGAAGCTTCTTCGTAATCAACATCACACTCAACTAACGGCAATAACTCTGTTGCACCTAAAGCAGATAAGCGTTCGCTGAAGTCTTTACCGGTTTGACAATAAAACTCATAGCTTGAGTCACCCAAGGCCAAAATTGAAAAGTTAAGTTGATCTAACTTAGGCGCTCTTTTTGAAGCAAGGAACTTATGTAATTCAATAGCATCATCTGGCGCTTCACCCTCACCGTGGGTACTCACCACCGCAATCAAAATGGTTTCTTGCTTTAACTGACGCACATTGTAATCAGCCATCGAGCTTAAATTAACCGTAAAGCCTTTAGCGGATGCCTTTGCAGCTAACTCTTTAGCGATACCTTGACCATTACCCGTTTGACTACCAAATAAAATTGTCACAGTTTGCGCTGCACTAGCCTCTGGCGCACTTGCTGTTTGCCCTTGATTTGAAGATGCAGCCAAATAGCCACTAACCCAAGCTAATTGCACCGCAGATAATTCAGAAGTGAGCTGTTTTAGCTTGTCGACTTGTCCTTGAGACAATGGCGATGCGAATGAAGAAAGTTCTTTTAACAACATTGGAGAGCCCTATAACAGTTTAATATCATCAGATTACTCCGATTCTTTAAAACCAAAAAAGACTAAAAGTTAATTCTTTATTCCATTAAGGAATATGCAAAGCTGCATTTTTAAGCTACAAAAGTGTGGTCTAGTGCAAACTTTTGGGTCTGAACTCGGTAAAAATGTGATTTAGCGCATTATTTACTTGTTTCAAACCTAATAATTGCCAGAATGAAGCACCTAAAAAAATGTGCACCATAAAAAGGCACTTAGAAAAAATGAGTATTTAAAACAAAGTTGTATTAAATACTCACACGACCCGACCCTTCCCTATTTACACTAACTAAGAGGTTGTCCTTTTGAAATTAGGTCTACCGAAAGAGAGTCACCCAGGTGAGTTACGCGTTGCGTTAATCCCTGCCAATGTGACCGCATTATTAAAAAAACAGCTACAAGTGATCGTAGAATCAGGCGCTGGACAAAACGCAGGCTTTACCGACGACGATTATGTCAAGGTAGGCGCCACTATTGCTTCATCACGAGCAGCGCTACTGAATGAAGCTGACATCATTACCGTGGTGAACTGTAAGGGTGAGCAATTCGATGAAATTAAAGCGCTAATCAAGCCTCAGCAACTGCTGATTGGCATGATGGACCCGCTGATTAACCCGCAAAATGCCCAAGCAATTGCTGACACGGGTGCCAGCGCGATTGCCTTAGAACTTATTCCACGTATTACCCGTGCCCAAAGTATGGATGTGTTGTCATCAATGGCAACGATTTCAGGCTATAAAGCTGTGTTACTCGCCGCCCATAAAGCGCCGCGTTTATTCCCAATGATGATGACAGCTGCTGGGACATTAAAACCCACTCGCGCCTTTATTATGGGTGTGGGTGTTGCGGGACTTCAGGCCTGCGCCACAGCTAAGCGTCTTGGCGCCGTTGTCGAAGCCTATGATATTCGCCCTGCGGCGCGCGAGCAGATTATTTCTGTTGGTGCAAAACCGGTTGAGCTTGATATTGAAGCCGAAAACACTGAAACCAAAGGCGGTTATGCCACCGAGCAAAGTGATGACTTTTTAAAGCGTCAACAACAAGCGATGGCGAATGTGTTAGCACAACAAGATATTGTGATTACCACTGCAGCCATTCCAGGCCGTAAAGCCCCTGTGCTTATCACTAAAGAAATGGTTGATGGCATGAAAAACGGCACCATCATTGTTGATTTAGCGGCTGAATCTGGTGGTAACTGTGAATTAACCCGCGTTGATGAAGTTATTATGCACAACGGCGTGATGATCTTAGGGCCATCTAACGTACCTAGCACTGCAGCGAATCATGCCAGCCAAATGTATGGTAAAAATGTCGAGAACTTACTGAACTTAATCGTCAGTAAAGAGGGTGAACTGGTTCTTGATTTTGAAGACGAAATCGTCAGAGACACTGTTGTTGCCCATGGCAAAGAAGTCACCAGTGCTCGCCTAAGAGATTTATTGGGTCTTGCGCCTTTAGCAACGCCTGAAGCTGACACCAGTGTAGAGGAAAAAGCATAATGGATATGACCTTACTATTATTACTGACGCTTTTTGTCGTCGCAGTATTTTTAGGTGTTGAGCTGATCACTAAAGTGCCACCGACACTGCACACGCCATTAATGTCTGGTTCGAATGCTATTTCAGGTATTTCACTGGTAGGCGCCCTACTGTCAGCAGGTTCTGGCGGTGGCATGATAGTGAATGTACTTGGCTTTATCGCCGTAGTGCTGGCTACCATCAATGTGGTCGGTGGTTACATGGTCACCAACCGTATGCTAGCTATGTTCAAGAGGAAATAGACTCAATGACAACAATTATTTATTTGGCTTACCTTGTTGCCGCAGTCCTGTTTATTCTTGGTATTAAAGGACTGACAAAACCTAAAACAGCGGTTCGTGGCAACCAATTATCAGCCATGGGTATGTTTATTGCTGTGGTGGTAACCCTATTTGACCAAAGCATTCTTAGCTATGAGTGGATCATTGCCGGCGTACTATTAGGTGGCACCATTGGTGCAGTGATGGCGACTAAAATTAAAGTCACCGACATGCCGCAAATGGTTGCACTGTTGAATGGTTTTGGTGGTGGTGCTTCACTGGCCATTGCTGCGGCAAGTTTCCTTGACCCGACTGCAGCTACTAGCATGGTGGCGCTAATTTCTATCGGAGCGACCATTATTATTGGTGCAGTTACCCTTTCAGGTTCATTTGTGGCTTTTGCTAAGCTGCAAGAGCTTATTTCAGGTAATCCAATCAAAGTCCCAGGTAATAAAATCCTTAACGCGCTGCTGCTGATCACTGCGTTTGGCTTAGCCATTGCGCTAGTCATTAACCCTGCTAACGTCAGCTTAATGTATGCTTTAGTGGCTGTGGCAGTGGTCTTGGGTGTGTTATTAGTGGTGCCAATTGGCGGCGCTGATATGCCGGTTGTTATTGCACTACTGAACTCCTATTCTGGTATCGCCGCGGCAACGACTGGTTTCATTACAGGTAATACGGTATTGATTATCTCAGGTTCACTGGTTGGTGCATCAGGAATTATCCTCACACAAATCATGTGTAAAGCCATGAACCGTTCATTATTTAACGTCTTATTCGGTGTGATGGCTGAAGGCGGCGAGAAAGTCGATGCAGATGAAATTTACGCAGGTAAAGTAAAATCAACTTCGCCAGATGAAATTGCCATGATGCTAGAAACCGCTGAACGTGTGGTTATTGTCCCAGGTTACGGTTTAGCCATGGCGCAAGCACAGCATGCAGTACGTGAGCTCGCTAACGTTTTACAAGAGCGTGGAGTCGATGTGAAGTACGCGATTCACCCTGTTGCTGGCCGTATGCCTGGCCACATGAACGTGCTACTTGCAGAAGCTGAAGTGCCTTATGAACAGTTAGTTGAAATGGATGAGATTAATCCACAATTTGCGCAAACGGATGTGGCGATTGTCATTGGTGCCAATGATGTCACCAACCCAATGGCACGTGAAGATAAAGGTAGCCCCATCTATGGTATGCCAATTCTAAACGTCGATAAAGCCCGCACCGTGGTGGTAATTAAGCGTTCATTAAGCCCAGGGTTTGCAGGTTTACCTAACCCATTATTTGCCATGGATAATGCACTTATGTTATTCGGTGATGGTAAAAAAGGCATTGTTGAGCTGACGCAAAGCTTAAAAGAAGCTGATTAATTTTCAACATGTTAGATATACCCCCTAAAAAGGCCGCTTAGCGGCCTTTTTATTAATAAGCGCTTCATTTCTATCATTGGGAGAATAAGTTATCAATAATCATACATTCTCATTCTTGACGAATTTATGAGTAAAATGTACAAAGGATATACCGATTGCTTTTCAAGCTTTAGCTCGTTTTAACACAAGGATGATTTTCTCAGATGGACCCATTGGCTTCACAAATTCAACAGCTCACAGCTCAGTTAAATCAACTCACCCAAGAGAATGATTTACTTAAGCAGAAACTAAAGCTGTGTGAAGAGAAGCTCTCAGCAACACTCGATGGCACAGGCTTGTGTCTGTGGGAGCAACATATCCCTTCTGGCGATCTGACCATTTTCAATCAAGAATGGGGCGCATTGCTGGGTTATACCCTCGAAGAGCGAGCGGCAAATATTTCTAGCTGGAAAAGCCATTTACATCCTGAAGATAAAGACTGGGTCATCAAAGCTTTTGAAGATCACCTCACAGGTAAAGAAGAGGTTTATCGCGCCGTTCATCGGATGATCCATAAAAATGGCACCACCAGCTGGGTTTCAGACAGGGGACGTATTGTGGAATATACCCCAGATGGTCAACCCTTAAGGATCATGGGCACTCATATTGATATAACCCAAGAAAAGCGCTATGAACTTGACTTAGCTCGCCTTGCCCACCAAGACCCTCTCACCGACTTGTTAAACCGTACTGCGATTGAAACAGCATTCCAGCAGATACAGAAAAATACCAACTTCCAATCAGGAACATTACTATTTATCGATGTCGATAACTTTAAAGGGGTTAACGACAGGTATGGTCATCATTTTGGGGATTTGGTGTTAGTAGAGATAAGCAATACCCTAAATCATTATTGCCAAAAGTTAATTTCTAAACACAAGGTCAGCATAGCCCGACTGGGTGGCGATGAATTTGTGATAATTACCGCTATTGCAGACTTCGCGACTATCAGTATGTTCGCCGAAGCATTAATCAATCACTTTAAACAGTTACAAACAATAGATGATAAACCGCTATCACTGGGGTTAAGCATTGGTATTAGTCGTTTTAATCAACGAGACCAATTCACCCACGTTTGCGAGCAAGCAGATAATGCCATGTACGGTGTAAAGCAATCGGGTAAGCATAACTATTCTTTTTGGCAGCAATCAGTCAAAATAAAAATGCACCAGTTAGGCTAGCAATGTCGCGTTAAAAAAATGCTGTTAAAATTTTTCGCTGTCACATTCACTAATATCTACATGCTATAATCCTGAAAATAATATAAAAATTAGTGTTTACTTAGCTTTTTACCACCTCTTATCCTGCTAGGTAATAAAAATTATTGTTGATAAAGATTAATGGTAAAACCTCTATGCCTAAAACGTCCTCTTTACTTACCGCATTTGTTTGCTTAAGCACATGCTCTTTTTCTGTCATCGCTGACAATGACCAAACCAAAACGGTTAATCCACCAAGCAAAGCTGAGTCTCATGCAGATGTAGAATACTTCCCATCAACCTGGGGAGTTGGCATTGGTGTGCGTAAAGCTGATATTCCTTATGCCACTGAAAATGATGATGTCTATGACGTCATGCCATTGATTGAATTTGAAAATGATTATTTTTATTTAAATGGCTTAGAGGGCGGGGTTCATTTATGGAAAAATGATGAACATCAAGTCAATGTTTATAGTCGTTTTCGGTTCGTTGACATCCCTAAAGAATATCAAAATCAAACCCAATCTGACGCCTTTGATTTTGGTTTTCAATACCGCTTTCAAAAAGACGGCCTAGAAGCTGATGTTGCCATCATGAGTGATGGTAACAAGCGCATGTATGGTTACACTCGTACTCAATACCACTGGCAAGGCGGTGATTGGCAATTAAATCCTTATGCCGAATTCCAATGGAAAAGCAACGATTTCAATGAACATTACTATGGCTTAGAGCTAGCCGATCCCGGTGCTGGATTGGCTTTTTCAGCAGGGGTTAATGCTCGCTATCACCTTGCCAGTAATTTATACCTATTGGGTAACTTTGGGGTAACCCGCCTTGAAGATGATATTTATCACTTGCCCACCATTGAAAATCAATATCAATTTGAGTCCTTCTTAGGCTTTGGCTTTTTCCCTGATAATAAAAGGCCCAATACCAATCCAGTCCCTAAAGAAAGTGGCGAATTTTTAAGAGTCGCACACGGCTGGGCAACGCCTTCAAGCTTGAATGACATTTTAACCGGGAATGCCAAAGGCGATCGTTACAACAATCAAATGACCTCCCTTTTCTATGGTATCCCACTCAGTAATAGCTTATTCAACTTACCCATTGATTTATACTTAACAACAGGTGCTGTTTGGCATCATGACTCTGAAGTACAAGATAACTTAGCTGAAGGTGTACTTGCAGTTAAAGCCTTTTACACCATAGATTTAGGCTGGCGTTTTCGGATCGGGGTTGCTGAAGGGTTATCTTATGTCTCTGATGTCACCTACATTGAAGGCAGCGAACTTGACGAAAAAGATTATCGACCCTCAAAACTATTAAATTACTTAGACTTTTCATTTGATGTTAACTTGGGAGATGTGTTCAACCACGCCCCAATGAAAAACGCATGGCTAGGTTATAGTATTCATCATAGATCAGGGATTTTTGAAACCAGCTCAGCTTTTGGCCGCATCAAAGGTGGCAGCAATTACAACTCGGTTTATCTGCAGTGGCATTTTTAACTTAAAAACATTGCCATAAAAAAACAGATTGTTAGTACATTTAAAAGCGACTTAATTAGTCGCTTTTTTATAACGTTTAAGCTCGAGGTTACAGTACTAATCAGAGTTATAACTTATTGTGCTCAGCCTCTTTGTTGACTAATTGCGCCGCCTCAGAGAATTGCTCAACCAACCACTTATGGGCCTTATCCTCGCCCATTAACATGACTAATGTCGGGGAAATAACCTCAATAAGTCGTTGTTGTCGCCAAAATATATATTTAGGTAGCGCCAGCGTTGCACCTCGGCCAAATGTGCGTTGCACTAGGCTGGAGATTTCAGCAATTTCAGTGTCATCAAATCGCGCTAACTGCGGAAATATTGTGGCAATAAACTCACTGTAGTGGTCAAAGCCTTGTATGTCTTTAAATTGATATTGGCTCAATAACCAGTGTAACTGCGGTGAGCTCCAATGGCTCATATTATGTCTATTGTTAATCAAATCCATATTACGGCGATGAAACTGCTGCCAAGCTAAATTCAAATCGGGGTGCGTTTGGGCAATACGCCACACTAAATACATGTCCGCCAACCATTCATGCTGATAGGCAGAAAGCGTACTGGGAAGTACATCGCCGACCAAGGCAATATTCTCTAAATGCCCCACCTCATGCCATAGAGTTAATTTAAATTGTTCTAACAGCGCTAACTGATAGGTATGCCCATTGATTGAGGTTATCGTTTGGGTAAGGGGCTGCTTAGCGCTGACAATAATAATGCCGGCGATATCATGGTGATTAACCGCTAACACCATTGCGGTTTTACCCCCTAAATGAGAGCTGATTTGCGTGTCTTTCGGTAATTGGCTCACGACTTCAATAGGTAACGCATTCAAGCAACTCGGGTAACGACTTTCATCGCACACAATTGCCTGCTTGTTACTAATAGGCATCCAACTAAATGAGCTTGAATAATAGGGGGAGATGGTGGGGGCGAGTGCGGTTTTTATCTGAAAAGGCAAGTGAGTATCAGCCAGCAATGACTGACTGATCACTAGGGTACTGATTAGAAATGCTCTCTTTAAAACGGCACTGTCTAAAATAGCACGGATTAAAACGGCACTCTTTAAAACGGCACTGTCTAAAATAGCACGGATTAAAACGGCACGGATTAAAACGACACTGTCTAAAATAGCACGGATTAAAATAGCACGGATTAAAACGGCACTCTTTAAAACAGCACTGGCCATTAAGTACAGTGCCCGCCTATTCACTACTTGTTAGCCATGATATTTTCAATAATAGCCGTAGTAGAGACGCCGTCTTCAAACCCAAGAATTTCGACACTACCACCAGCAGCCATCACCTCTTTACCACCGGCCACTTGTTCGACTTTATAGTCCCCGCCTTTTACCAACAAATCCGGTAATAAGCGGCTAATGACGCGCTGCGGAGTATCTTCACTGAAAGGAATAACCCAATCAACTGACGCTAATCCCGCTAAAACAGCCATACGGCGATCAACTTGATTCACTGGGCGACCATCACCTTTTAAACGCTTCACTGAAACATCATCATTAACGGCAACAATTAAACGATGGCCCAATTCTTTTGCTTGCTGCAGATAGCTTACGTGGCCTGCATGTAAAATATCAAAACAGCCATTGGTCATGACTACCTTTTCGCCGCGAAGACGCGCTTGCTCAATGGCGTAAGCTAATTGATCTTCAGTCACCACGCCAAAGCCTGACTCGCCTTGATTTAAAGCTAAGGCCCCAATGAGTTCAATTCGGGTTACTGTTGCGGTACCTAACTTAGCCACCACCACGCCTGCAGCAATATTAGCGATAGAACAAGCCTGTGCTAACGAGCTACCCGCTGCCAGCGAACTTGCTAATGCTGAAATAACCGTATCTCCAGCACCTGTCACGTCATAGACTTCACGGGCAACTGTTGGGATATGCAGTTCAGCATCATCATGACTAATCAGCGTCATGCCTTTTTCAGAGCGGGTCACCAAAATAGCAGTAAAATCGTTATCTTTAATCAGCTTTTTGGCTTTTTCGATTAAGTCAGCTTCACTGGTTACTGGGCCCACAACCGCTTCAAACTCGCTCATATTAGGGGTGATTAACGTCGCACCGCGATAGCGTGAAAAATCACTGCCTTTAGGATCTACCAGCACCTTTACGCCTTTAGCGCGGGCTTTAGCAATAAAGTCGATTGGCGAGTCAATCGCACCTTTGGCATAGTCAGATAACACCAATACATCGACGTTATCTAACAGCGCTTCACTGCTATTTAATAAACTTTCGCTATCAGCTTTAGCGTATTTTTCTTCAAAATCTAAGCGGATAAGTTGTTGATTGCGAGAAAACACTCTTAATTTGGTAATCGTTGGTTTATCAGCAACGGTTAACCAGCGAGGTTCAACCCCTTGGGCTTGAACACCAAGGGTTAACGCTTTAGCATTTTCGTCATTACCGACAATACCAGCAAGCTCAACTTGACCGCCAAGGGCAGCAATATTTAATGCCACGTTAGCAGCGCCGCCGGGACGGTCTTCTATTTGATTGATGTTAACTACAGGTACTGGCGCTTCTGGTGAGATTCGACCAGTAGGGCCAACCCAATTACGGTCAAGCATGACATCGCCGACCACTAAAACACGGGCTTTTTCGAATGCAGGAAGAGATACCTTCATAGTAAACTTATTCTTTTGCTGATATTAAACCGTGATTGTACCTAATTTTGCTCTAAAATTAAGTTAGAATAGCAACTAATTTTGATTTTTGGATGAGTTCCTCGTGGTAGATAAAGCACAATTTTCCTCGCATTTATTACACCCAAAGTATTGGCCATTATGGTTTGGTGTTGCTCTTATGAAGCTGACCCAGCTATTACCGCTTCGCTGGCAAATGACACTTGGCAAGGGTTTAGGCCGTTTGGTTTTAAAACTTGCTGCGAGTCGCAGACATACTGCAGAGCGCAATTTTCAGCTGTGTTTTCCTGATATGCCAGCAGTAGAGCGCGAGGCACTACTAAAGAGAAACTTCGAAGAAACCGGTAAAGCCCTATTCGATACCATCAACGCTTGGTGGTGGTCTGATGAAAAAGTGCAGCAGCATATGACCATTAAAGGCGATGAGCATGTGCGCAATACCCTAGATAATGGTCAAGGCGTCATACTGTTTGCAGTGCATTGCTTACCGTTAGAAATGGGCGCGAGAATGTTTGGCCAGTTCCAACCGGGGATAGGCGTTTACCGCCCTCACAACAATCCCGTGATGGAATACTTACAAGTCAAAGGCCGCCTGCGCTCGAATAAAGGCTTAGTACCAAAACGTGATTTACGTAAGATGGTAAAAAGTTTAAGAAACCCAGATGTGATCTGGTATACCGCCGACCAAGATTTTGGTCGCTCAAGTGCAGTATTTATCCCGCTATATGCCGTACCCGATGCAGCGACTATTACTGGCGCTACCACCTTAGCGAAATTAGGCCGCGCCAAAGTATTACCCTTTTTTGTCGAACGTAATGATGATGACACGGGGTACAATATGGAAATTTTAGCGCCGCTTGATAACTTCCCCGGTGAAAATGAGCTCGAAGATGCTATTCGTGGCAATAAGATCATTGAACAATTAATTGATCGTAACCGTAATCAATATATGTGGCTGCATCGCCGCTTTAAAACTCGGCCAACCAAAGAAACCCCCTCTTTATACAAATAGCCAGCAGAGTTAATATTAACTGTAAAATATCACTGGATAACGACCATAGCTTGAAATAAGCGCAAAAATGATCAAGTATCCAGTGATAAAAATAGCGAAACTTTAGTTTAAGTTTTCATCAGATGTTGAGATTTATTCTGCAGGAGCACTGATAACACTCACCAAAGCCATTGTGATCATCACTCACATAGGAAAACATCCACCTTATGATTAAGTCTTTTTGCGCCAAATTGATTGTTGTTTCTACCATGCTGTTTAGCGTCCAAGTGGTGGCGGTAGAATATGCTTTACCCGCTAAAGACAGTCGTTTAATTGGTGAAAATCAATATTATGTTGTACCTGAAGGTAAATTAACCCTAGAAGCCATTGCAGATCAGTTCCAACTCGGACTGAGCAATATGCTTGAAGCCAACCCAGGCGTTGACCCATACTTACCTAAACCAGGTAGCACCTTAGTGATCCCCCATCAGTTGATCCTACCGGATGCACCGCGTAAAGGCATCGTGATTAACAGTGCTGAAATGCGCCTATATCACTATAAAAAAGGCACCAATATTGTTGAAGTACTCCCAATTGGTATTGGTCAAGTAGGCCGTGACACCCCTGAAAATTGGGTGACTCAGGTTTACCGTAAGCGGGCTAACCCAACCTGGACTCCCACTAAGCGTACCCGCGAAATTTATGCAGCCAGAGGCGAGACCCTTCCCGATGTGTGGCCAGCAGGTCCAGATAACCCAATGGGGTTGTTTGCCTTATATGTAGGTAATTTATTTGCGATACATGGCACGAATGCCTCTTTCGGTATTGGCCTGCGCGTCAGTCAAGGCTGCGTCAGGTTACGTGAAGATGATATTGAGCATCTATTTAACACAGTGCCAGTTGGCACCCGAGTGCAATTTGTTAATCAACCGATTAAAGCCACGGTTGAGCCCGATGGTAATCGTTATTTAGAAGTACATCAGCCATTGTCTGAGACCCAAGAGCAATTTGATTCATCTGAGCCACTTCCATTGACCTTAAATAAAAAAATTACTGCTGTTGTAGCTAATGCTGACACTGACTCATTTGTACTAAAGCGCTTACTAGAGCAGCGCACCGGTATACCTACTCGAATTAACAGCATGCAACAGGCAAAAAACCAAGACATGGTTAACCCTGTCGATTCAGAATAGCCGCTCAATAGCCAGCAGCGAATAACAATAAGTCATTTTGTTAAACACCTATATTCAAGCACTTACCATATGAATATTTCATTGATAAGTGCTTGAGCTCTTTATCAATACTCAGTAACCTAAATCAAGGGTTCACTTTATACACTGGGTAATAGATTGAAAGCCATCACTGCCATTTCTGCTTTACTATCAGTAACCTTGCTATCAATAACCTTGAGTGGCTTCATCAGCCCAGCTATTGCCAGTTCCCCCACATCACTATCTACATCACTATCTACATCTACATCTACATCTACATCTACATCTACATCTACATCAGCGTCATTGACCGAATCAAGATCAATAGCCCAGCAGTGTGACCTCACTGATGGCATAACTAAGCTTCAAATACTTGAACAGCAGATCGCCCTCAGTGAACTGGATAATGGTTTGATTATTCGCCAAGTGAATTTACCCAGTCTCAATACGGTGGCCATTGCCTCGCAATTTAATGTGGGCTCCCGTAATGAGCAAACAGGGCAAACGGGTTATGCGCATTTATTTGAGCATTTACTGTTTAAAGGCAGTAAAAATGCCCCCGATGAAAGCTACCCACAACAAATGAGCGCCCTTGGAGCACGTTTTAACGCCAGTACCCACTTCGACTACACCAATTATTATGTCACTATTCCAGCTCAAGCCTTAGAGCAGAGCCTGTTTTTAGAGTCCGACAGATTTATTCAACCGCAACTGTCAGAAACCACGGTCAAAAATCAGCAAGGCGCGGTGTTAGAAGAAATGGCCACCAGCATTGATAACCAACCCTACATTCGAAAGGCAATGGAGTTTCTATTATCGCAAGTCAAAGGCAGCCAATATGGTCATGCCATCATTGGCAGTAAGCAAGATGTTCAAGGCGCCAGTGCCGCTGAACTCATGGCATTTCATCAGCGCTATTACCGCCCAGATGCCATGCAAATATCCTTGGTTGGCCAACTCAATGACCGAAGTGCTGACTGGCTAACAAAGTACTTTGGCCACTGGCAAGCTCCCACTCATCCGCAAGATAAATTTAGCAAAATCGATCTAGGTACAAAGACTAACGCTATCCACGCTGAAATCATCGATACTCGCGGCCCATGGCCTGCATTATTGCTGGCTTGGCATACGGTAGGCAGACAAGATCGCGATTTTGAGGCAATTTCATTACTGCAAAGCTATCTTTTTCAAAATATCGCCAATGCATTAACCAAAGCAAGCCTTGCCAACCCGCCCCATATGCTCAGTTATTCAGTGCCATTAACCATGGACAATCACGGCGTCACTAATCTGGTATTGGTCCCCAGAGCCAACACCTCATTAGATGAACTTAATCAACTAGTCAGTACTATCCTTAAGCAAGTCGCCAGCCAAGGTATTGAGCCCAATGTATTGTGCCAACTTAAAAGTATTGCCCTTAATGACACGCTAATTAACTTTACTGATAGTCAACAATTGGCTATTCATTTATCAAATACCGCCAGTCGCGATAAATTCTTGCCGCTCACTCAGCCATGGCAGCGCATAAACCAAGTCACTAGCGATGATATTAAAACTGTCACCCAGCAATACTTTATCGGCAAACAAGTTCGCCTTGATTTACTGCCGCCTTGGTACATTCGCTGGGGCAAAACCTTACTTGAATGGTTACCCCAAGGGATGGCTGAATCTTTAGAAGAGTGGGCATTATGAAAAAGTCGCATTCAATTCTCTGGGCAAAAATAATCGGCTTAGCTGTCTTTATCTGCTCACAACAGGCTTGTCAGCATGCACCTATTAGTTTCACCCCTGCACAGCCGCCCAATTTAGCAAATTATAACGATTTGCCGGTATTCGGTAGTGAAAAAGTACAATTGCCATTAAGCGCAATAGTCTCGCCGCAAACCATGTCATTGACTACAAATAGTTTTTTACATCAATGGTCATTAACTGCTGACTCCTTTGCCCAGCAAGGACATCAGCTATACTTAGTCGGCATATCAACTCAGACTGCCATTGCTAACCCCGATATTATTATCGCAGCCTTCAAACAACGGCAAAAACACATGGCCAATACTCAAGTGCTAACCGCCGTGCAAGCAGCCTGTTATGACAGCATGCGCTTTAGGGCCAGCCTGCACAGTATCGGCATCAGTATTAATTGTATGGCAACCACAAAGCTTAAATCGGAACTACTGTGGCAGTTTTGGGATAACCAAGCGGTGAATGAGGTCAATATTGCCACTATCAAACGCAATCTTAAATTGAATAAGCACATAGGCGCTTTCACTGGTAGCGAAATAGATCTCGCCTTTAGAAAGCAATTACTGGGCAGCCAACACCCTTATAACCAAAACATCAATAATAACGCTGTGATTGATGAGTTAACCCATTCCAGCTTATCCAAACTGCACACTGAGCTGCGACAACAGCTGCAGTGGCACTTGTTTGCGCCACAATTTAGCCCGCAATTAACCAATATAAAAGCGCAGACCTTAAAAGCAAATACCGTAAAAACGAATAGCTTAAAAACGAATAGCTCAAAGACTCAAATAGCTCAGCACGTCACATCGCTGCCGAGTTGGCTATTAACAGAAAAGCCAGATTCAAGTCATTCAGCTTTCGATTCAAGCGCTCAAACAAGCGCTCAAACAAGTGCTAAAGCAAGTGCT
>NZ_JBFRKG010000004.1:99372-155467 GCF_041469325.1 Shewanella sp. 10N.286.51.B8 | reverse complement strand
AAAGCAAGTGCTAAAGCAAGCACTATAAATTCAAGCACAGTTGAAACCAGCACTGCAAAGGATAAAATCCTTTATATCATTGATGCGCCAGACACTGTGCAGACCCAAGTCAGAATTGGACTCGTCACAGCTACAGCTGATGCGACAGTGCAAGATGCCAATACTTGTCAGATGATTGCCGCGCTATTAGGTAGAGGTTATTCAGGGCGGTTATTTTATGATTTACGTGAAGTGCGCGGCTTAAGCTATGGGGTTTATGGCCGCTGCGTCAATGCGCCATTGAGTCAATATATGTATTTTTATGGCAGCACCGCATTAGAAAACTCAAGCGCTTTTATAAAAGGGATGCTGGATCATTTAAGTCTTATCACTGAGCAAACCGCCTCACAAAACGAAATCAATGCCACTGTGACCTACTTACAAGGTAAGCAGCAACTTAGCCTTGATAGCCCATTCGGTAAAGAAAGCCTCTACATCCGTCAATTATTAAGCGGCCAAACCACGGCTGAATTTAGCCAAGGGATGAAGCAACTTCAACAACTGACTCCGATGCAATTATTGCAACAGGCCAACACCTTGAGCCTAACCACGCCTATCGTAGTGCTGCGCGGTGATGCCGACAAAATCAGCGCAGACCTACAGCAAAAACTGCCCACATGGGAGCTTAGGCAGTTAGAGCCTGATTAACTGTATTTAAAGCGAAAATTAGCTGTATTTGAAGCAACAATGAACAGCAGCTGAAGTCGATCAAAATCAATCAACTGCTTCTTTCATATTGATAACGCTGACAATCGTCGACAATATTAAGCCAGCTAACCTGATTTTGAGTATAAATGTGGTAATTGGGTTTCACTGAACTTGGCTTATCAAGGGATGCGATGGTTAAAGTGTAATAATCAGGATAGCGGCGGTCTCGATAACTCATAGTACAGCCACACTGAGCGCAAAAGCCCCTTAGTATATGCTCAGAAGAGGCATATTCAGTCACTGCGCCAGCGATCCAGCTTATCTGCTCAAACTTAAAGTCCATCCAAGCTTGAAACACTGCCCCAGATGATTTTTGACACTGCACACAATGGCAATAATCGGCATCAAACGGCGCAGCACTGACTTGATAGCGAATTGCGCCGCACAAACAACCACCCGTGAGCATAGCTGCCTGCTCAGTTGATTTATCATCCATATAAACCTTCAATTGTTAAGCCTGTAAACCTTAATTAAAGCATAAATTTACCCCAATAAAAAAGCCCTCAAAAGAGGGCTTTTACAAGACATAATGACCTAAGCTCTAGTGCTAAGTTCTAGTGCTAAGTAATAGTGCTAATTAGTAAGTCGCTTCGCGCTTTTCAGCTTCAGCATCCCACTTAGGCGCAAGTTCTTTTAAGAATCTTTGCTTATCAGCATTCATTTTGTCCATATCCATGCCAAGTGCTTCCTGTGCTTTCTCTTTAGTAGAGATATCAGGGATAGCGATAGGCATTTTAACGCCTTTAGCAGCAAGTAATTGAGCCAGCTTGATACGTGCATCAGCGGCTTTATCAACAGCGCCACCTAAAATACGTAATGCTTCAGCTGGAGCATGTGCAGCAACACCGTGAGATGCAGTTGCAAAGTCCCAACGCCACTGGCTGTGACGGATATCCATTAGGATAGGCTTCATTTCAGCTTCAGTTGCACCAGCGTCCCATGCAGCACCCGCTTCGAAGTGAGCGTGTACAAGTTGAGTTTCAGCTCTTAGCTTGATTTCTGTAACACTTTTTTGATTAGCATGTGTTACTTCCATCATGAACTCTTTAGTCTTGCCTTTATGACAAGTTGCACAAGTTTCTTCGAAACGATCAAATGGGTTACCCACTTTATGATCGGTAAACTTACCTTTACCATTTGCTTTAGCAACACGTGGCATGTGACAGTCAGTACAACTTACGTTGTTCTTACCGTGCATACCTAACTGCCAAGTTTCATAACCTGGATGTTGTGCTTTGAGCATCGGGGTTTTAGACACAGCATGAGTCCAATCAGAGAAGTTGATGGCATCGTAGTACACTTCCATTTCTTCAACTGTTGTACCGTTATCCCAAGGGAATTTTACGAAACCTTTACGGTCTGCTGTTTTCTCGAAGTAGTACTCAACGTGACATTGACCACAAACCATAGATTGCTTGTCTTTACGAGAAGCTTTATCAAATGGCTTATCAATTGCTACTAGAGCGCGATCAACATATGGACGAGAAATACGTAGTTTTGGTGAACCTTTTTCATGACAATCGCCACAGCCAAGACTGTTAACGATTTCAGGACCGCCTTTAGCCCATTTACCTTTGAAGTAACCGTCTTCGCCTTGCTCTTCGATCATGCGAGGTACATCAGGGCTTTTACAGCTCCAACATGCCATAGGCATTGGGCCGTCATCAGGTCCTGTTGGTGCGCCAGTACGTAATGTATTACGTAAGTCAGTCACGGTATAATGGTGACCACGTGCTTTATTGTAATCCTTAGCAAAGCCGTAACCTGCCCATAACACAACAAGGTTTGGATCTTGAGCTAACACATCAACAATTTCATCACTTTCTGAGGTAGCATGCCAAGTTTCATATTGAAGCTTGTACTTATCTTTATATACTTCATTTCTAGGTTCTGTTTTATCACTAGCCATTGCACTAGTCATCATAAAACTGCTTGCTAATAATGCACTTAGTGCAACAATCTTTCCTTTCATCTTCATCACCGTTCATCTCCGTGTTACATTTTATATTTGAATAATCACGACATCTCTATTGGCAAACTTATACATTTAAGGTTCAATTAAGAATACCCCTTAATGAGTATTAAGCAATAAGCTTGCGCTAGATCAAAGTGTTAATATGTTGTATGTCACATATTTGCTATTCTGTTAACATAATGACAAGGCTCTCAATGAAAAAATTGAGTGCTTTGTGTTCAATAATATACTTAAGTTGGGTAACTCATGGCGCAGCGAGGCAGTCTCACATCAACAATATTAAGACTAATGTTAGTACTAATATTTATTTCTTCCAGCCTAGCTGTGTACTCAATTATTAATCTTTCATTTAGTATTGGCGATGCCCGAGCCATTAATGCCTCTGGTTCATTAAGAATGCAAAGTTACCGCTTAAAGTTATTTTTAGAGCGAGAACCACAGTTATTGAATGAAAAAATAAATCAGTTTGAAGAAACCCTAGACTCTGAAGCACTACAGCGCTCCAATGCTTGGTATAGCCCGAAAGAACTTTCAGACCAATATTTATTGGTCATTGATAAATGGCAACAAATGCGTTATTTCATTGAAAATAATGAAAAACCACTCTATACCGCTGCCCTAAAAGACTTTGTTGATACTATTGATTTACTGGTGCTAGAAATGGAGCGGTTTGCGGCATTTAAGCTCAGAGCATTAGTTATAAGCCAAATAATCGGTTTATTTTTAATGCTAATAGTGGCAAGTTTTGCGACCCGCTATACCCGCAAAAAGATGGTGCAACCGATACTGCAATTAATGGATGTGGCCAATTCAATATCTAAAGGAAAATTTAACGTTGAGGTGCCAGCCACAGACTATATAGAGCTGCACTCATTAGGGGTCGCTTTCAAAAAGACCGCCGCCGAGCTTGATAGGCTATATCAAGACTTAGAAGGCCAAGTAAATGAAAAAACCACTGCCTTAACTCGCGCCAATAATGAGTTGAGTTTTTTATATGACAACTTAATTATGCTTCATGCTGACAGACTGGATTACAAAGCATTGGGCTTAGCATTAAACCAGCTGCAGCAATTTGAAAGTCTTGATTTTTTACGCCTTGTTATCGAACATGATGACCATTCAATCGATACCATTGAGGCTGATACAGGCTGGCCATCACCTGAACATATCCTAAATAAAGAAAGCAAACTAATCCCTGTTAAGTTTGACCTTAAACTGGAAAATAAAACCTTAGGTTATCTGGAAGTTATTTCTCTAAAGCCGATCAATAACATGTTATTTGTCAATTTCGCTATGATGCTAACCCGCTCTATTGTGATCCATAATGCCACCGAAGAGCGCCAGCAATTAGCTTTAATGGAAGAGCGCGCCGTGATTGCCAGAGAGCTACACGACTCTCTAGGTCAGCTATTATCATATTTAAAAATTCAGGTGAGTTTATTAGGAAAACAAATTCAACCAGCACATAAAACTGAGAAAGTAGCATCACAATTAGCTGATATTAATGAAGGTGTTAGCGTAGCATACGGTCAATTACGAGAACTATTATCCACCTTCCGCTTAACCATTAAAGAGCCTAATTTAAACCAAGCCATTGAAGTCATGATTAGTGAGTTACGTAAGCAATCTGGCATTAACATTGAGCTTAAATATAGCCTTTCGCAGCACCTATTTGCCTCAAGCCAGCATATTCATGTGCTACATTTAATGCGTGAAGCAACCATTAATGCCATAAAACATGCCAAGCCAAATAAAATAGTTATTGATTGTTTTTTAGCAGACTCTGGTATGATACAAATCAACATAAAAGATGACGGCATTGGTGTCTCTCACTTAAAAGAGCGGGATCAACATTTTGGCATCGGCATCATGCATGAGCGTGCAACTAAATTGCACGGCACGGTAAAGTTTGACAATAATCCGCAGGGCGGCACAACTGTTTCCCTCGTATTTCCACCCCAGCAGGAGCCTTTAAATGGGTAAACCTTATTCTGTACTCGTAGTTGATGACCACCCTCTACTTCGGCGTGGCATCTGTCAGTTAATAACCTCAGATAGCGATTTTAAACTATTTGGTGAAGCCGGAACGGGGTTAGATGCATTAACCGCAATAGGTGAAGACGAACCTGATATTATTTTGCTCGACCTTAATATGAAAGGCATGTCAGGCTTAGATACCTTAAATGCTATGCGTCAAGAAGGAGTCACTGCTCGTATTGTGATCTTGACCGTGTCTGATGCTAAACAAGATGTGGTGCGGCTATTACGCGCTGGCGCTGACGGCTATTTACTTAAAGATACTGAGCCAGATTTATTATTAGAGCAGCTTAAAAAAGCCATGCTTGGCCATCGCGTTATTAGTGATGAGGTCGAAGAATACATTTATGAGCTGAAAAATGCTGATAATGATGAAACTTGGATAGCCTCGTTAACCCCACGTGAATTGCAAATTCTCAAAGAGCTTGCCGAAGGTAAAAGCAACCGCGTGGTCGCTGAAGATTTACATATCAGTGAAGGTACGGTAAAAGTTCACGTGAAAAACTTATTACGTAAAGCCAATGCTAAATCAAGAACTGAAATGGCGGTAAGATACTTAAACCACTAACTTCAGTCGCAGCTACTTGTGCCCATTGAAAGTGTTTAGGCCATAAAAAATGGATGACAGCCACTGGCTATCATCCATTTTTATCTCTAAAGCAATAATAAACAGCTATAAGGTCAAGATGCCTGACGAAACATCAACTAGGCTCTGGCGATAAACTCAACCCAACTCTTTAAGGCACTTTCAAAGTCTTCTAAACCACAAAAGGCTTCTGACTCTGCATCATACATATTCATTGACTCTTCCAAGTCAAAGTCTTCATCAAAATCAATGGCATTGGTATAAATCCGCACCTGCTCACTGTCAATCGCGATAGACAAATCGTTACTTTGCCACGACCAGCCTGCTTTTTTGCTGGCCCTAATTTGTTCAATTTGCTGCAAAATATCGTGGCATTGGGATTTATCAGTACCAAGTTGCTCAGCAAAAAATCGTCCGAGTATCGCATGCTCCATACTGAATTCTGCAAACACGGTGCCGTCTAGACTATTACGGCGAAATTCATATTCCATGGTAAAGCTCAATTAAATAAGGCATTAAGTCTATTTTAACTGATATTGATGCAAACTGCTTAATTACAGCCAGTAAATAATTAAAAATACCCCGAATGGTATTTAAACTTACAGCATCTAAAATGCCTTAATAAGGCATTAGCAAGTAGGTTAAATAGTTAGCGGTATATTTAATGCTAAGTGATAGGATAGGCATTACCAACAAGATAAATCCGCTTTTAAACCATACACCATACCGCCTAGGTATAAGGAATCATATGGAATCAGGTTTTATATATTGCTTATTGTTATCAGGTCCTAATGCTGGTCAAAGTTTAACACCTGAGCAAGTTAACCAATGGCAGCCTGCAGATGGTTTATTGTGGCTACATCTGCGTTATAGCGCAGCCGATGCCATAGCGTGGATTAACAACGCCCAATTACCCGCCACTGAAACAGACACCCTACTGGCAGAGCACACTCGCCCAAGGGCTCTTAGCACTGCAGATGGTATATTAATGGCTTTACGCGGAGTTAACCTTAACCCCAATTCAGCGCCAGAAGACATGGTGTCGATGCGCGTTTTCGCCCAGCCACAGCGGATAATCTCTACCTGTGAACGGCCACTACAATCGGTAAAAGATATTGCTCAACAGATAATAAGCTCACCTGGATCTATTGATTCTAGTGCTGATTTTCTTATCTCTTTATGTGAACGTTTAACCCACAGAAAAGTAGAACTCATCCATAATCTGGAAGATGAACTAGATAACCTTGATGAGCAGGTGTCTGAGCATAACAGCCAAACTTTACGCTCCGATATTGCTGAGCTGCGTAAGCAAACGGTTATTTTACGGCGATACTTTTCGCCCCAACGGGATGCTTTTTCGCGGCTACTCAATGACAGCCACTTGCTCTTTAATACTGAGCATAAGCTTCGCATTAGAGAAATTAATGAAGTGCTCATTCGGGTCATTGAGGATTTAGATGCGGTGCGTGATAGAGCCAGCGTCACTCAAGAGCAGCTGCAATCAGTACAATCTGAGCAGCTTAATAAACGGCTTTATTTTCTGTCACTGATCTCAGCAATATTTTTACCATTGGGCTTTTTAACGGGCTTGCTTGGGGTCAATATTGGCGGCATACCTGGTACTGATAGCCATTTAGCGTTCAGCTTATTTTGTGCAGGACTGTTTGCCATTATTGCGCTGCAAATGTGGCTATTTTATCGCTTTAAATGGTTGTAGTGATTTTCAGACAATAAAAAAGGACGCTTGGCGTCCTTTTTTATTATTCGAAAAATTACTGCGCAGCTGGTGCCGCTTGTGCTTTTTCGATAGACAGCAATTCAACTTCAAATACTAAGGTTGAATTAGCTGGGATAGTACCAGTATCACGTTCGCCGTAAGCAAGTTCTGATGGGATAACGAACTTGTACTTAGCACCAACAGGCATTAATTGAACACCTTCAGTCCAACCAGGAATAACGCGGTTTAGTGGGAACTTAGCTGGCTCACCACGGCTGTATGAGCTATCAAACTCAGTACCGTCAATCAAAGTACCTTTATAGTGTACTTCAACCGTGTCTTCAGCAACTGGAGTGTCACCTGCACCCGCTTCAAGTACTTCGTACTGTAAACCAGATTCTGTGGTTACTACGCCTTCTTTAGCTTTGTTGGTTTCAAGGAACTTTTTACCTTCTTCAACCGCTTTGCTGGCTAATAATGCAGCTTGCTCAGTACGCTTTTCGTTTAATTTAGTGTCTAAACCTTGAAGAACCACTTGCATCTCTTCTTCAGTTAACTCTAGCGTATCAGCTAAACCATCGCTAAAACCTTGGATAACTAAAGTTCTATCAACTGCAAACCCTAACTCTTCTTGTTCAGTAATATGACCCGCCATGTAACGGCCAATAGAACCACCAACACTGTAAGCTTCTTTTTGTGCATCCGTTGTTAATTCAACTTTTTTAGCAACAACTTCTTGCTCTTGATTACACGCTGTTAGACCAACTACAGCCAATGCAACTAACGATAATTTGTAAATAGATTTCATTAAAGCTTCCTCAGCACTCTTGAGCGGTTACAATAACCTTTAAATGTAAAATTTGTATATATTTGGCCACTTTATACTAATTAAAGTGTTTTTAGCAATGGCCGTAAGTCATATCAACGCCAATGAGACAACATTTATGGGAGTAAGTTCATGGTTAGGATCATAATGCTGATATTTTGCATTTGCTTACTCATAGGTTGTCATCCCTCTGCCACACACGTCTTTAGCGTCACTGATGATGCCAGTTACAGCGCCAGCTTATCTGAAAATGGCCAATATGCACTTGTTAGTACAGCAAGTAATGGGATTTTATGGTGGGATCTCAAGGCTAACCAGCTAAAATACCATTGGCAGCATGGCAATAGTGCTAGCGAAAGCGATAATAGCGTCTTTGATACAGCGATCTCTGCCAATGCGCATTATGCCGCGACATTATCTAATAGCTCATTAGTGATTTGGAATATCCAAAGTGGTAAATCCATTGGCTGGTGGTCGTTGCCCGCATCAGCACAATCGGTGGCGATTGCTAATAATGCCCAAACCCTAGTGGGATTGATTGATGGCTCAGTAATGTCATTGGCACCAGAGAAAAATCTGATTAAATTTTTGGGCCATAATGAGCGCGTTTCAAGCGTGTCAATTTCCGCTGATGGCCAGCGGGCACTAACAGGCTCCAATGATGGCTCTGTTATCTTGTGGCAAGCACAAACAGGCCAACCGATTCAGCAATGGCAACTTGAGTCACGCCTTAGTAAAGTACAATTGAATCAGCGCGGCAGCTTGAGTTTTGTCAGTGATATTAAAGGTCATGCCTATATCTATCACAATGACACTGGCGCACAGCAATCGCAATTGGCCATAAACCGACGCCAAATGACCTTTAGTAGTGCCAGGTTTATTCATCAAGATAAACAGCTAATAACAGGCTCACCTTCCAAAGAAATTATATTATGGGATACAAAAACTGGTAAAAAACAAACAACAAGGCAAATTCAGCTGACGAAAAACAGCCAAAATAGAGGTGCCGTTGTATACTCTATTGCAAGTGATGAAAATCAAAACATCATCAGTATCAGTAATCAAGGTTTAGTAGAAACATGGGGCAACTTAAAATAGTGCCATGTTTGGAGAAGATTAATGCAAGATGTACATCAAAAAATTGATGATTTAGAAATGAAAGTCGCTTTTCAAGAAGCAACCATTGAAGATCTCAATCAAGAAGTGATTAAATTAAATGACCTTGTTGCGTTTCAGCAACATCAATTGTCATTAATCGTCAATAAACTACAAGCGATTGAACCCAGTAATATGGCTTCTCAAGCAGATGAAACACCACCGCCACATTATTAATCTATGCTATATAAGCCATGATGAGCTAAGCCGCTATGAGCTAGCTTTTAGATAACGTGGTCGCTTTATTATTAACATTAAAGAGTCAAGAATTCGCTTGATGTTATCAAGCTGAATTTTCAGTAAGGGATTATATGCTAGAAAGTAACATTCTAACGATTGCTAAAACCGGTGCCGCTATTTTAACTCACCAAACTCAGCCCGTTGTTACTTTTGATCAAGCTCTGGTTCAGCTAACCGACGATATGATGGCTACTATGTTGGCAGCCAATGGAGTCGGGATCGCTGCGCCACAAGTGTTTAGTAATAAAGCGGTATTTATTATGCATTCAAGGCCAAATGCGCGCTATCCCTCAATACCCACAAGCCAAGCAACCATAGTTATCAACCCACAAATAATTAGCAGTTCGTTAGAGGTGGAAGCGGCTACAGAGGGATGCTTATCAATCGATAACCAGCGTGTTAGCGTCTATCGGCATAAACACATTAACGTGGAATACCAAACCTTAAGCGGTAAGTGGGTAACACAACAGTTGAGCGGCTTTGATGCCCGCATTTTTCAACATGAATTTGATCATTTACAAGGTATTACTTTGCTAGAAAGGATAAATATGCCAGATCAGCAACAGGCCTTCGACCAAGAAAAATCACGGTTGCAGGACGTATGCTAATGAAAGCACTGAGCAGTATTTTCCTATTGCCAATCCTGTTATCAGGCTGCGCTTATAATAGTGTGCTGATTAACTACCCTTCGCAAATTGCGCCGATTAAACAGCAACTCAGTGGCCCAACACCCAGCGCCAAACTTAATGAGTTGGCCGGTGAAATTGATACCAATGATGGCCTACTTTACGCCCAAGAAGCTGGCCGAGTAGCGCAAATATCGGGTGATTTTGATGCCAGTAAAAATTATTACCAACAAGCCATCAAAGCCTATCAAGCCTTTGATGACAGAGCCGTTATTAGCGCCTCAGACTTAACCGCCACCGCCAGTAGCCTAGTATTAAACGACAATGCCATTCCATATCGCGGCCCTGGCTATGAGCGCATTATGGTGCATCAATACCAAGCCTTTAACTATTTATTTGCCGGCGATCCCCAAGGGGCGTTAATTGAAGTGCGCCGCAGTAATGAGCTGCAAAGCAGTGAGCAGGCGCGCTACCAAAAATCGCAAAAATCAGTGCAAGCCATGGCCAATGGCACCATTGATAGCGAATTAAATAAATTAGGATCAGCGGCTGGCACAGTCACCAGTTCCTTTTTAAATGCCTACAGCTATTACACTACAGGGTTACTGCATGAGTTATTGGGCGAGCCCAATGATGCCTATATTGATTACCGTAAAGCCGCTCAAATAAGCCCGAATAATAAATACCTCCAACAAGATTTAGTCAGGTTAGCCAAGCAACTTTCAATGCCGCAATATGATGAATTCAAACGCCGTTGGGGAGATGCCATTTTACCTAAACAAGGCCAAGGTCAGGTGGTGATGGTGGTTGAACGTGGCTTTGTCCCCGAAAAACAAAGCCTGACCGTGCCGTTTACAATTCATGGCAACTGGCAAACGGTGTCATTAGCCACTTACCAGCCCTATAACCAAGTGATCCCGCCCTCAATCATTCAAGGTTTTGGCACAGTGCTAAAAGCTGAGCCCATTGCCAATATCGATGCCTTAGCCATTAATGCCTTAAAAGAAGATTTACCCGGCGCATTGGTTCGACAAGCCGCGCGGGTCTATACTAAATCAGAGTTTACTCGCAGCGTCGAAAGTGGCAGTAAACGCCGTAATAATGAAGCCGATGCCGCCGCCATATTAATGCAAATATTCAATGTGGTAACTGAGCAAGCAGACAGAAGAAGTTGGCTAACGCTGCCAAGGCAAGCGCAAATAGCGCGCCAATATATTGAGCCAGGCGCCTATCAAGTCAGCCTAGGTAACAGCCCAGCTGCGACCATTAATGTTCACGCTAATCGGGCCACCTTAATTTGGGTAATAGAAACTGGCAATCAAACCCGTTTTTATTCAATAATAATTTAATACGACTCCTATTTAACGCGACTTTTTAAAAACAACAACTTTACCTTTTATCTAACATGGAACTTACTATGAAACATTTTAAACTGATTTTTGTTTTAGCTGCGGTTATTGGGCTATCAGCGTGTCAATCTAAGGTTGAGTATGGCGATGCCACAGAAGTAGAAACCGTGAATGAAAACTTCGGTTCAACGGATCTACAAGTCATTGCCGCCAAAATGGTCGACAGCATGTTAACCTTCCCACCAGTGATCGTAATGACCCAAAACGATCGCCCAATTATTTTCGTTGATAAAATTAAAAATAAAACCTCAGAGCACATCGACACAGAATCAGTCACTGACACCATCAGTAACAAGCTATTACGCTCAGGTAAGTTCCGCTTTATTGACATGACCAAAGTCGATTCAGTGCGCAAGCAGCTTGATTACCAAAACAATGCTGGCATGGTCGACCCATCAACTGCGATTAAGTTTGGCCGCCAAGTGGGCGCGCAATACATGCTATACGGCAATCTTTCTAGCATAGTAAAACAAGATGGCAGCACTAAAGATGTTTACTATAAAATGACCATGCGTCTTATGGATCTTGAAACAGGCTTAATTGAATGGTCTGATGAAAAAGAAATCCATAAAGTAAAATCGAAGTCTTTCTTAGGCATGTAAGCCTATTCGATTTACAATCATAAGCCGACGTCACGTCGGCTTTTTTATAGCAAAAATAACAATAATAAAAACATCAAATTAGGTTAGGGAAGAATTTGTGAACTCGTTTAAGTCTGCGCTTATTGCACTGGTCTGCTCCAGTTTATTTGCCTGTAATGCCACCGCGCCCAATATCAAACCCCGAGATGGCAGCGCGAACATCACTCAGGGCCAAGCTAAAGCTCGCTCAAATGTGGTGTCAGAGGTAGATTACCAACTCAGTTTTACCCTCACTGGTGAAACCCGTTTTGAGGCCATTAGCAAAATAGATTTTAGCCTTGCAAGCACAGCGGAAGCATTAACCATCGACTTAAACCAAGCCAATATCAGCAAATTATTGATTAATGGCAAAAGCCTTTACCCTAACTACAATGGCGCATACCTCACCATTAACCCGCTGCTTTTATCAAGTGGCAAAAACACCATTGAGATAAGCTACAGCCGCGAGCACAGTACCAATGGCGAGGGCTTGCATCGCTTTGAAGACCCCGTTGATGGCAAGGTATATTTGTATTCCCATTTTGAACCCGCTGCTGCCCAGCAAATGTTTGCCGTGTTTGACCAACCCGATTTAAAAGCCAGCTTTCAAATTACTGTTGAAGCGCCGCCAAGCTGGCAGGTGATAAGCACCATGGCTGAAACCCATATTGAAGATCTTGGCGACAGCAAAATTTGGACTTTCCCAGCGACGCCAAAACTGAGCCCTTATAACTTCTCAATGCATGCTGGGCCTTATCATGTGTGGCAAGATAACTCAGGCAAATACCCCATGCGTTTATTTGCCCGCCAATCTGTGGCTGAGCAAGTTAACTATCAAGATTGGTTTACTTACACCAAGCAAGGCCTCAGCTTCTTTGATGATTACTTTGGTATTGACTACCCTTTTAAAAAGTACGACCAATTATTAGTGCCTGATTTTCTCTATGGCGCGATGGAGAATGCTGGCGCCATTACCTACTCAGAAAGCCGCTTTATGGTAAAAGACACCATGACCGCCGCCCAAAGGCAGCGGTTAGCTGGGGTTATCATGCATGAAATGGCGCACCAGTGGTTTGGCAATTTAGTGACCATGAAATGGTGGAATGGCTTATGGCTCAACGAAAGCTTTGCCTCCTTTATGGGCACCTTGGCCACCAGCGAAGCCACCGAATTTAACCACGCTTGGCGCAGCTTTTACGCCAGTGGCAAGCTAAAGGCGTATCAGCAAGATAGCCTAGTGACCACTCACCCCATCGAAGTTCCTGTGGCCAGTAGCAATAATGCCTTTGATAATATTGATGCTATTACCTATTCAAAAGGCGCGTCGGTGTTAATGCAATTACGCCATTTACTGGGCGCTGAGACATTCCAACAAGGTGTGCAGCAATACCTTAAAACATACAGTTATCAAAATGCCCAGTTAGCGGATTTTATTAATAGCCTTGCCAAAGCCAGTAATCGCGACTTAAGCCAGTGGACACAAGAGTGGCTGTACCAAGCTGGGGTTAACACCTTAACAGCCCAATACCAATGTAAAGACCATCGCATCAGCAAGTTTTCATTGCTACAAAGCGCCCCAAGTGAAGACTTTGCCACCCTGCGAGAACAAAAAGTACAAGTGGCATTATTTAGAGCAGCGCGGCATTTTATTCACCATAGCACCACGGTAGCGGTCACTTATAAAGGCGCCATTACCGAGGTACCTGAACTTGTAGGCGAGTATTGCCCAGACTTGGTTTACCCAAATTTTGATGATTGGGGCTTTGTAAAGGTTGAGTTAGATCAGCGCTCGTTTAACACGGTAAAGCAGCAGTTAGCTAAGGTCAGTGACCCATTACTGCGGTCAATGTTATGGCAAAGCATGTGGGACAGTGTTAGCGATGGCCACACCTCATTAAAGCAGTTTATTAATGTCGCCTTAGTTAATGCCCCATTAGAAAAAGACTACACCATTTTAGGCCAAGTCATTGGCTACTTAACAGAGGTGCAAAAAAACCTTCATAGCATGGCGCCTAACCATAAATCTTATGCCACTAAAGTCAGCAAAGCGCTAACACAAATGAGTTTACGCATGACCATGGAGCACCACGACGATGCTGATTTTCAGCGCCGTTGGTTTGATGCTTATATTAGCTTAGCCAGCGACAATGCCGCCCTTGGGCACTTAGCCGATATCTTGGCTGGCATTGCGCCGATTAAAGGGTTAACTATCAGTCAGGATTTACGTTGGAAAATAATCATTCAATTAAATCGCTATGATTACCCTAATAGCGCGGCGTTGCTGGCAAACGAAAAACAACAAGATAACAGCGACAGTGGCCAAAAATCTGCCATTGCCGCAGAAGTGTCTCGCCCTCAAGCTAGCCTTAAACGTCAATGGCTACACAAGATACAAGATGACAGCCGACTGCCCTTTGCCAAAGCCCGTATCGCCATGGATCATCTTTACCCAAGCGAACAAAAATTACTGAGCGCCGCTACTGCGGAGCAGCGTTTAGATACGCTAAGTGAGATTGATAAAAAAGGCCCGGTATTTATGCGCGCTTACAACCGAGCATTAATCCCCATGGACTGCACCAATGCCAATATTGAAGCTTTATCTGAAGTGTTAAATACCCAAACGGGATTATCGAAAATGACTCGGCGGGCACTGTTAGAAGCCCGCCAACAGGAACAAACCTGTGTCAGCATGAGTGAGGCCTTAGCAAGATAATAAGCGAGCGCTAGCTTTTTGAACTAGCACTAGCTTTTTGAACTCACGTTAGCCTAGCGCCTAACCCTAAAGGTCATCATAATAGGCGCGTGATCAGTACTATCACTGTCACGCTCATATTCTGGCCTAACTAAGTGCCTATCGTAAGTTTGATAACCACTCACTTCCGCTAAATTGCGTGGGTGAGCGGCATCAAACTCACAGCTTGCCAAAATATAATCTAATACCGAGCCAGTATTGCCATAATAATGGGTTGCTGGCCTATCATGCTTATGTAAATCAGGCGCTGGCGCATCATCAATGTCGCTAGTCGATTCATCTGCATTAACACTAGATTCATATTCATCTTGGGCTAAGGTGGCATTGAGCTTTTGCCCTGCTTGAAACAATTCATAACTATCAAATAAGCTAAAGCGTTCAAACTCAGCTTTAAGATTAACGTCATTCAATACTTTAAGGTTTGGATCGATAATATCGCTTCTAAACACGCGTTTACTGTTAGCCCTAAAAGCCTCCAGCGCAGTGCTTTGAATAGAATCGTTAAAATCACCCATTAATAACACCGGCAGCTGATTAGCCTGGCGGCGTTTAGCAATTTCATAAAATAATAACGCCGCTTCACTGCCCCTTTGCATATTCGATGCCCATGTACCAAGGGCTTGTCTGGCCATAATATCAGCGCCGCCAGTCATGCCAGTATCGGCTAAGGTGTCAATACCCATGCCACTGCGTTTAGACTTTAAATGCACCACATAACACTCACACTCACCAAAGTGAGGTATGTTTACCCTTGCCAGTAACGGTTGGCGGCTAAAGCTAAAATCACTGGCAATGCCCATCAGTGGCAGCAGTGAATCATCAACGCTAATTAAGGCGGTTTCGGTGATCGGAAACTTAGAGGCCAGCGCCACCACTGGGCTTTGATAAACATAGTCACTGACTAAGGTGGGTTCATCTAATACTGCAAAATAGTCATAGCCTAAAGTAAGCAATAACGCTTTTAAAGCATCGGGGCTAAAGACTTCTTGAAAGCCAATAATGTCAGGTTGCTGCTCAGTGAGATAGTCAGTTAACCAGCGACACTTTTTTTGCCATTGCTGATGGGAATAGATGTTTTCAAAATCATAATAAGCCGCAGGCGGCTCGATGAAGTTGAATAAATTAAACGAGGCCACCCGAAACTGGCGCTCAGTTTTTTGTTCAATTTTAGCGGCAACGCTAGGAGCAATTTCAGGTTCGACTTTAGATTTGATTTCAGCAGCGACATCTGCCGCTATTGGCAGTAACAGATCATTATTTTGATCCTTTTGCAGATCTTTTTCTAGACTATTTTTAAGAGCTTTATTCAGAGTATTTTGACGGCTTTTTAAACTCACACGCGACACCTTACAACACCGATTAAGACTACAGATTATCCCCTATTCACCCCTATGTCGATGTTTGTCATACCGACTAAAAATCACCCTATTAGAATCTCTAAAACCAACAATTGTGTTTAAAGATTAAATAAAAACATGATCCTAAATTAGCAAGTGCCGTATTACCCATCGACATGACAATACGACAAAATGAATTTGAGGATATAAAGATGAAACGGAAATACTCCCTTGGTCTGTGCTTTTCACTAATCGCCCTAACCGCTTGTTCAGATGATGACGATGACAAAATTGTTATTGAAGAAACCCCCAATATTGAATATGCCCAAGTACGAGTTATTCACGCATCAAGCGATGCGCCTATGGTTAATGTCACTGCCGATGGCGCTCAGTTATTAGCCGATGTCGATTACGCCGTTTCAAGTGGTTTGTTAGAAGTTGAAGCCTCAACCTACGCCATTACCGTAGATGCAAAGCTTGCAGATGGCACCACTACAACGGTATTGTCAGCCGACTTAGCCGCCGCTGCTGATATGGAATATACCGCCGTTGCTTTAGGTAACGTCAGCGATGAAAACTTGATGCTCAAGTTGGTTGCCAATGAAAAAGCCGACATCACCGCAGACAATGCCCGAGTGCAAGTATTACATGCTGCTCCTGATGTGGGTTTAGTGGATATTTACGTCACCGAGCCAATGGCAGACATCGCCATGATGGAGCCAACCTTATCGGCCAATTACATGGATAACAGTGATCAGCTTGAAGTGCCGACCGCTGATTATCAAATTCGAATTACCCCAAATGGTGACAAAACCGTGGTGTTTGATTCAGGCACAGTCAATTTAGCCGCAGGTAATGATTACTTCATTTCGGCAATCCCAAATGAATGGTCAGGAGACTCATCTGTCGCGCTGTTAGTGGCATTACCAGATGCACAAGTACTTTTAAATGATGTGAGCAGTGGTAGCGACATCCGTGTAGTCCATGCCGTAGCAGACGCACCTGCTGTTGATGTGTTTCTTGATGGCAGCATGACTCCCGCCATTGACATGCTATCGTTTGGTCAATTTGCAGGTTACGTCAACATCCCAGAAGGCATGCACACAGTCACTGTGGCAGCTGATGCTGATAACTCAGTTGAAGTGATTAAAGATGCCGAAGTCGATTTAATGCTAGGTGCCAGCTACTCAGTGCTCGCAGTCGGCTCTTTATCTGACAACGACATTAGCCCTTGGGCCTTTGCCGAGCACACTCGCCGCATTGCAACTGAAGCTAGATTAAACGTCATCCACGCTTCGTACTCAGCGGGTAATGTCGATGTTTACCTCACCCCTACAGCCGACATCAGTGCATCAGAGCCTGCGCTAACAGATGTACCATTTAAAGCAGCGTCAGGTAGTTTAAGTGTTGCCCCAGGTGATTACACCGTAAGCGTCACTGTAACAGGTACTAAAACTGTTGCCATTGGTCCACTGCCAGTGAGCTTAGCTGCAAATGGGCTATACAGCGTTGCTGCAGTGGATGCAGAAAATGACACTTCTATGTTTTCAGTTATTCTAATGGATGACTTTGTTGCCGAAGAAGAGTAACAACCAATTCAATACTGATATCTACCCAGTATGAGTATTGATTAAACACGATTTACCCGTCCCTGCGTTACCTTTTGCGACTTATCCCTCACCCAGATAAGTCGCTTTTTTTACTAAAATCATCAATCAAAACCATAACTCAACTTAAATGCCAGCTAAACAACCTTGAGGCACAGCATTATGCTAAAGTTATTTCCGCTTTATATTGTCACTTTGGTGTTATTTCATTTACTCAGCATAAAGGCTTTCGCCATGGAAATTCAGTTTGATAACCCCAATCATGTCAAAGAGGGCAGAATAAGTAATGACACGGTAATGGGCGGATTATCGGCAAGTCAGCTTGACTCTCAACAAGGCCAAAATGCCGTATTTAGCGGTAATGTCTCGCTAGATAATAATGGCGGCTTTGCCTCGATAGAGTTTCAATTACGTCAAACAGCCCCTTATAGTGACCGTATTACCCTTAGGGTCTTTGGTGACGGTAAACGCTATCAATTACGCCTAAAAACCGCCAAACTGAGTTTTGGTGAAGCCTATGCCGCCGACTTTGATACGCAAGCGGGGCAATGGAGTGAACACACATTTACCGTGACAGATTTTCAGCCACGTTTTCGGGGTAGAAATATCAGCGCGCCAGCGTTAAAATTTGCTGATATCAGCCGTATTGGGTTACTGATCGCCGCCAAACAGCAAGGCCCATTTAGTATTACCTTAGATACGCTTATATTTGATAGCCACATATAAGCTCAAGCTAAGCATAAGCTGTGTAGAATCAGAGCGTGAGCGCGAACGGCTATCGCACCTCATCACCCTATTTTTGACTGCAAGGATTAGCAATGAAAAGTTTGGCCGGCATTAAAGGCGTCATTTTTGATTTAGATGGCACCTTGGTTGAATCAGCACTGGATTTTAGCCAAATAAAAAAGGAATTAGGTTGCCCATGCGATGTTGACCTACTGGGTTTTGTCGCCGATATTACCCATCCGCCTTTGCGAGATAGAGCCAACCAAATTATCTTGGCCCATGAAACACAAGATGCCACGAATGCCAAACCCTTGCCGCATATGCAAGAATTGCTCAGCAGCATTGAACAGTTAAGTTTGCCCAGCGCCATTGTTACCCGCAACAGTAAAGCGGCCACGGCCACCAAGCTTAGGCAAAATAATATCAATCTCGAACTGGTATTAACCCGCGAATGTTATCCCGCCAAACCCGCCCCAGATGCACTGCTGGCCATCGCCACCACTTGGGATTTAGACCCTGCGTCACTGATTTATGTGGGCGATTATTTATATGATATTCAAGCGGCGAAAAATGCAGGGATGAAGTCGGTGTTTATCAACCACAATAAGCAGCCTGATTATCAATCTCAGGCTGATTTTATTGTGAATGATTTACGACAATTACAACACGCGATTTTGGCGTCTAATAGCTAGTTAACTCGCTACTTTAGGGGCGTGATTGGGATTGGTTTGTAACTTTTTTTGGACAAAAAGTGGGTTAGTAACGCCGCATTAAGCGGACTAAAATAGAGGGTTTAAATGCGTAGCAAAGCTAAACGTAACCCGCTGTTTTAGTTATATTTAAATGCCTCATTAACTGTTCACCAGGAACTTAGCAACTTCAATAGGTTCAACTTCTTTGCCGAACATATTTGCATCCCAGTTAGCACCGACTAAACAATCGTCTTTGTGCATACCATGAAGCCAATTATCTATAAATGAATCAAGAGTAATCATCTCAGGCTTATACTCTTTCCAATTATCTTTTGCACAACGTAATGCATATGCTTCATCAGACCAAAAGACATACACATCAATATCTTCATATTCGTTAGATGGGCATACTGCCCAACCACCTTCTGGGTGTTTAAGTCCCCAAACAGCGCCAAACTCAGATACTCGCTTTAAGAAACGTTGATAATTACTTTCAGTTGTTGCTACATCTTGAAACACATACACTCCTTAAAAACAGTTAACGCTTCACATATGGGGCGCAGACTTGCTGGCTAAAATTGCGCGTAGCGCCAGCCAGCGAGTATGCGTCCCAATGAGCGAAGCGAATGAACATAATGTGTTTGTTATATTTTTACTCAAAATCAACCTCTAGTGTTACGGACATGCCACACCCAGTACCGTAGCTAAAACTTAAATAATGCTGTTGAAAGTTTTTGTGGTCTGTAACGAACCATACTTTAGTAACACCATCATCTTCATATGTGCTTAATGTAGCAAAAAAGGTGGGGTGTTCAAGATTGCTCACGAATAGCGAGACTGAATCAAAGCGTTGACCATCAATACTTTTTGGCAACTCTGCAATTACGTCGTATGCACCGCTGTTCAGAGTAGTTTCTACTTTGAAAAGATTACCGTATTTTTTATTCCACTCTTCCGCTTGCGCCTCTGTATGAAAGCAAGTTGTTGAATTAGCAAAACAACTAAAAAAACACAGTGCAAAGATAGCTCTCAATGTTCAATCCCTAGAAAAATATAACAGCTTATTATCCAGCGTCTCGGATAAATCCCTGCTTATAATTAATTCTGAATTCAATTTATCATGTAACCTACTGATATAAAAGAACTAATACCTACTTTATTGACCACATTAAGGTTAATCACTCCGCAAAGTTGAGCCTGAACATTTATCGGGTCCATTGTTACTCAATATGAATAACATAAACCCATGAAATATATAAGTTAAACTTTCAACCTCAAATTTATCGATGCCAATTGACCTGATTTTGGCTTCGATAATAATGAAAAATTCTTAGAGGATTAATATAACTGCGTTAATACACAGTGATATTAAGCTTTAAACTTCATTTATATTGGCCCCGTTACAGCAGGCCATTACTTCAATCTAACCAATTGCCTACCGCAGGTGATGTATAGGATATACAAATGTCGCGATCACATGGTCAATGATGTTCCCGACATCATCATGACATTTCCCAAATCCCTATGGGTCAGATGTGAAAGAGCGACCTTATGTGCAAGCACTACTGTGACACGCTGCATTCTTTATATAAATCAAAAGGTCCCTGAAAGCTCTGCCAAAACAAATAACATCCTTGTTAAACGGCCAGTTCGGCATCCATGCCTCTCGCTCAGAACGTTTCACACTGTGAAACTTCGCCATGTCATGGACGGTCACAGCTGCGCTTACACCGGAATTTTCATATCTTCGATTTAGCCTCATATATTGCGGCAAGTAAAAGCTAAAGAGTTGAAGATCTATTTGCCTCCGACTCAATTTGAATTGAGGACGCAGAGAAAATAGCGTGATGCTCACATGAATGTGAGCATAGCTTTCGCGGTGCAGGGTCACTCCTTAGCATCCATGCCACCGTGACATTTGTAAATCCATTTACTTCAGACTCACCATCGGAAGCGTTAGCATTTTCACTCTTTATAATAAACAGGGGCCGAAGTTAGCAACAAACGAAGTCAGAAGCTGGATCAATCCCCGTCGAAAATTATGCGCTTTTCAGCATTTTTCGTCGGGGGCTGAGGGATTGTTAAGGGGGACAAGCAGTTTCCCCCTTGACTCTGGTGTGGGCGAAGCGCCACGACTTTGATTTTTACATGGCAAAATAAATTGAGGGCAAGTGTGAATGTGAAAAAACCACAATGTTAATCCAAACAGAATTTGGAAGCAGAACCCTTCTATAGCTGAACCTTTTAACCCGATTCAACGTAATAACGTAATGAGGTAAATAAACAATCAGATGAGATATAGACCGCCAACTAGGAAAAATGAATGAACCCATTACACCCAAAAAAGTTACTTCATAGTAAATGGACAAAGGTCAATGTGACCGAAAAACTAAAACACTTTTCGGTCACTAAAGTCAGTTTTGATGAACAACAAAACGTAATTGAATGCTTAATTAGAGCTGAGCTAAACGGTCAAGAATTTGCTATCAATTGGCGCGAGTTAAAACAAACCAGCCAGTGGTTACAAGGCTGGAAGTAATCATAAAAAATCACAAATCTCAGTTAACGGTTTCTTGTGTAAAGCATGCTCTGGTACCGTAGCATTCTCATCAGGATAACCAGCCACAATCAGCATATAGGGGCGCTCATTGTCATTATCTCGGCCACATACTTTACTTAAAAACGACATAGGTTTGGGAGTGTGAGTTAAGGTGCCAAGGCCTGCATTGTGCAGCGCCTGAATTAAAAAACCTGTGGCGATGCCTACCGACTCATGCACGTAATAATTCTGCTTTTGCTCACCATTATCTTCGCTGCGTTTTTTAGAAAACACCGCAATTAACCAAGGGGCGGTTTCTAGATAAGGTTTGCTGGCATTAGTGCCTAATGGCTTTAAATTATCGAGCCACTCTTCACCGCCGCGACCGGCATAAAATGCTTGTTCGATGGCTTCAGCTTGCTGGCGAATTTGCGCTTTAATCTCAGGGTTACTGATGGCGACAAAGTGCCACGGCTGATGATTCGCGCCATTTGGCGCTGTCCCTGCCGCTAAAATACATTGCTCAATGACCTGCTGAGGAACCGCTCTATCAGAGAACTTACGTATCGAATGACGGCGTTTTACATTTTGATAGTTTTGCTGCGCCCGTTCAATCATCTCTGCTTGGCTATATTCGATGAAATCAGTCAGTGGTAAGTGAGCTTCGGTCATATCTGTTCCTTGATTATTTTAGTTCGACCATGTGAGTGGTTCTCAAGCCGTTACTCCGGGCAATTACGTGCCCTGTTGCTGCTTTTTTTTGAAATCAGCTAAGGTGATTTGTAATGCTTCAATCGCCGTTGTGGTATCTATTTTATTTTCTTCGAGTAACTGAATTAAATCGACCGCAAGTTGAATGGATTTAGGGGCATCATTCAGAGGTGATGGTTGCGGGTTATCTGTGGTCATTTGCGTTATCCAATATGTAAAGTAGGCCTAACCATACGCACATAATGTTTGCGTTAAGGCTCAGCCAATATGTTAACTCAGTAATTGTTGTTGGCCTGCGGTTTCTTGTAAGCCGTTAGCTGGCAGCTTTGTTATAAAACACATTAACTCGCAATTAAAGTGAAAAGTTAGCAATGGCTTTTTGAATGCCCACCACATCAGTGCCTTTTTTTAGCTCTTTAACTATGGGTTGCTCTGTGCCTGAAATATAAATTTTCAGCTCGGCATCCATATCAAAGGTACCTGCGGTTTCAACAATAAAGTGAGTCATCGATTTATAAGCAATTGAATGATAACTCACCTTTTTGCCCGTCATGCCTTGTTTGTCGATTAAAATAAGCCGTTTGTCGGTGAACACAAACATATCGCGGATCAATTTATAACCCAGATGCACTGACTCATTGTCAGCCAAAATTGGCGCAAGCTCTTGCTCTAATTCTGCTAAATCAACTTCTGACGAGTTACCTAATATCGCATCAAATAATCCCATAACGTCTCCCTGTTTTTATGTTTTCAAACTGAATGGTCAGCTTATTCATTATATTTATGCCACAAAATACTGCGCTATCTTGATGATATTAACAAGCTTATTCCATGCTAAAACCGACACTTATTAGATGTTCAATGACAGCAGTTATGTACTGATAACCCGGTAATTTCCTATGCAATAGCGCTTTCTGCGCACTTATTTTGAGCCGTACTAACAAGCTTATTCCATGCTAAAACCAATACTTATAAATGTTCAATAGCAGCTGCTATGGACTAATAACCCTGCAGTAATCCTGCAATTACCTATGCAGCAGCGCTTTTGTGCGCACTTATTTTGAGCCGTATTAACAAGCTTATTCCATGCTAAAATCTCTGCTTATAAAAAAGAGTCAACATGCTGGCTTGGAACTTTAGGAAAAATATGAATGCTGCAATAATTGGTGCCACAGGGCTTATTGGTGCAAATGTGTTACTTGGATTACTGGCTGATGAGCGCTACCAGCAAGTAATGGTTTTAGGTCGACGTCTGCCACAACTGGCTGAAGGCACCCACGGCATCGACAAGCTCAGCTTTATTCAATGCCAGCTAGAAGACATCCCCAGTTTATCCATTCCGATCGACATCGATCATGCATTTTGTTGTTTAGGCACCACCATTAAGCAAGCGGGTAGCCAAGATAATTTTAATAAAGTAGATGTGACTGCAGTTATTGATTTCGCTAAGTTAATCCAACAACATCAACTCAGCAGAAACAGTTCAAAGCCATGGTCTTTTTCAGTGGTCACGGCATTAGATGCCAATGCAAATTCAAGCATTTTTTATAATCGTGCTAAAGGTCAGGTACAGCAAGCCTTAGTCGCGCTTAACCTACCTAAACTAATGATATTTCAGCCAAGCTTGTTATTAGGGGAGCGTGCGAGTCAGCGAGCACTTGAGGATGTAGGCCAAGGGTTATTTAAACTCACTTCCGGTTTGTTTATCGGCCCACTTGTGAAATATAAGCCCATAAGCGGCGAGCGAGTGGCAAAAGTGATGTTGCAGACAGCTATACAAAATGAGCTACATACAGCCGCTAATAACCACTCCCCAGCAGTGCAAATCATAGATAACAAAGCCATGCATTTAACGGCTAAATAACTTATTCATTTCCATAAAAAAGGCGCTTATTATAAGCGCCTTGATTAATTAGCCTTGTCATTTAGATGCTTATTTGATGAAAGCTTATTCATTAAAAGCTTTGCCAATGAAGGCGCAGTTAATAAAGGCTAATCTAAAAATAACACTAGCCTTAAAAATTAGCCGATTAGTCTTTGGCTAAATGCTTATATAAACCTTGGTATTCAGCACAATCTTGCATTAAGTCTTCATGGGTGCCACTGGCGGCAATCAGCCCATTATCCAGCATATGAATTTGATCCATTTCAGCCATGGCGGTGAGTCTGTGGCTTATCATCAGTAAGGTTTTACCTTCAGCAAACGTAAACAGTAAGCGTAAAATTTCCCGCTCAGTGCGTTTATCAAGCCCTTCGGTTGGCTCATCAAGCAATAAAATAGGCGCATCACGCAGTAATGCACGAGCCACCCCAATTCGGCGCTGTTCGCCACCTGATAACTGACGCCCGCCGTCACCAATCCAGCTGTCTAAACCAATTTCTTCACCGCGATCTGTAGCCGTTACGGACTCAAGTAACGTGCCTAAGCCCACTTGCTTTAACACTGCGATTAAGCGCTGATCATTGGCCTTTTTCTTTTGCCCCTCAACATAAGGTAAGGCAATGGTTAAGTTATCGCGTACTGTGCCAGCAAATAAATGCACCCGCTGACTCACCACTGTCATCGCGTTGCGTAATGACACTTCGTCATAGTCAGCAATATCATGACCTGATAATCTGATTTGACCTTGTTGCGGCATCCACTCACGGGTGATCAGTGCAAGCAAGCTTGATTTACCACAGCCCGTTGGCCCAAGTAAGGCCACTTTTTGGCCTTGGGTTATATGTAAATTAACCCCGGTTAAAATTGACCGCTCAGCTTGATAGCCAAAGTGAATGTCGTTTAACTCAAGTTCTGTAGCAGCTAATTCACCCCCTTGAAATTGGCGCTCACCGTACTGAATATCCCCTTGCTGATCGGTAATTTCAGTAATACGTTTAGCCGATAACACACAGCTAGATAAATGCTGAAACGCCCCAGAGATTGGCATCATCATTTCAATTGACGCCATAGTAGCAAACACCATTGTCGCCATTAAGGGGCCTGGCGGCACCTGCGCACCAACGCCTTGTCCAGCAAGATATAACATCATTACCACAGCAAAACCGTTCACCGCAATCAATAGCCCTTGGCTAAAACCAGTAATATTGGCCATGGCTGTTTGGCTGTTAAATAAGGCTGTTTCAGCATCACGTAATTTTTGTCTATAACGATCATTAGCTGCAAAAATGCTTAATTCAGCTTGTCCCTGAATAACATCAAGGATTAACACTCTAAAGTGGCGCTTAGCATCTACCACAGCCTCACCAGGTTTTCTGCCTAAGCGATAGAATATCAATGGCAGCACTATCCATACACTCAGCAACAAACCACATAGGCTTAACGCTAGGGTTAAATCAAACCAAGATAAAAATGCATACAAGGCAATGATGGTCAATAATGACGCTGTCATTGGCACCAGTAAGCGTAAATACAAATGATCTAAGGTATCGATATCGGCCACAAGACGGTTAAGCATGTCGCCTTGTCGTAACCCTTGCAGATTACTGGCACTAAGCGGAAACAGCTTTTTCCAAGACCAAACCCGTAAATCCGTAAGTAATTTAAAGGTCGCCTCATGGGTAGCTAAGCGCTCACCATAACGACTTGCGGTGCGGGCAATAGAGAAAAAACGCACCCCACCAGCAGGAGTAAAAAAGTTAAAGGCTAATGCCGTGGCTGCAGTTAAACCCGCGATGGCGGTTGCGGATAAAAACCAGCCCGATAATGACAATAAACCGATACCCGCAAGGATAGTAGTACAGGTAAGAAACAAGCCAATGGCCATCATCAGCCATTGGCGTTTAAACAATTTAAGGAACGGATATAAAACTTGCATTATTTATCCTCCTTAGTGCCAATGCTCTGCGCCATTTCGGCTTGGTTATTTACGTTTGCCGCGTCAGTATCAGATTCAACAGTAATAAACAGTGATAAACCATCATCTTGTTGCTGCATTGATTTGAATAAACCCGGTTGCTGGCTGAGGGTTTTATAGTCGCCTTGTTGCACAAGTTTGCCATTATCAATCACTAAAATATTATCCATATCTTGTAGCTGGTCTAATCGATGGGTGATCATCAAGCTGGTTTGCTGCAACTTGGCTTGATTAAGGGCGGCGCTAACCAGTTGCTCACTTTGGTTATCAAGACTGGCGGTGGGCTCATCCAACAAGAATAAGCTCGCAGGTTGCGACAACGCCCGCGCAAGGGCAATACGCTGAGCTTGTCCCACTGAAATACCCGCTGATTGGTCACTAATAATGGCATCAAGCCCTTGGGGATGAGCCTGAACAAAATCAGCAATATTGGCTTGTTGCAGTAACGCCATAATCTCAGCATCGCTGAGCTGTGCGTTGCCTAGGCTGACATTATCGCGGATAGATCCATGGAACAACTGCGGGTCTTGACCTAACCAAGCAAGCCTTGAGCGCCAATAGTTTTTATCAAGTAAACTCAGCTCAGCGGCATTAATTTGCAGTGAACCTCTGTAAGGTAAAAAGCCCAGCAAGGCATTTAATAAACTGGTTTTACCGGCGCCACTTGGGCCAACAATAGCAATATGTTCGCCGGCTTTAATGCTAAATGAAATCGGCCCTAATAAGGGTTTTCCCTCTAAGGTGAGCACTTCAAGATCTGTTGCGGTGATCACAATTTTACTGAGATCGGTGTTTCGCAGCTGGCCAGTTTGCTCGCTAAAGTTTTCGTCAACTTGCTTTAATGGATTAGGATGTTCAAGAAGTTCTACCAAGGCTTCTGCTGCACCAATGGCTTGTGCTTTAGCATGGTAATGGGTGCCTAAATCACGTAATGGCTGAAAAAACTCTGGCGCTAAAATCAGCACAAACATACCGGTAAATAAACTAATTTTAACCCCATAATGACCAAAATTAAGGTGCTCTAGGTAGCTAAAGCCAAAATACACCGCCAGCACAGCGATAGATAGCGCGGCAAAAAACTCCAGTACCGCCGAACTTAAAAATGCCATTCTCAGCACTGACATAGTGCGTTGCCTAAAGTCTTCTGAGCCAGTTTCGATTTGCTTTACTTCAGCTTCTGCGCGGTGAAACAGCTTGAGGGTACTTATGCCCTTTAAGCGATCCATAAAATGGCCGCTTAAACGTGACAGCGCGCTGAAGTTTTTACGATTAGCATCGGCGGCGCCCATGCCCACTAAAATCATAAACATGGGGATCAACGGCGCTGTGGCCAGTAAGATCAGCCCTGAGGCCCAATTGAGCGGAAATACCGCCACTAAAATAATTAGCGGAATAAACGCTGCCAGCATCATTTGCGGTAAATATTTAGCATAAAAATCGTGCAGATCTTCAACTTGCTCAAGAACCACACTGGCCCATGCCCCTGCTGGTTTACCTTTAATAAAAGCTGGACCTAAATCGGTGAGCTTATTGAGCACAGCTTCACGAATGTCGCCACGAAGGCGTTTACCCGCTTCAAAACTCAAACGCTCTCTAGCATATGCCAGCACCGCTCTGACTAGAATTAAACTAATTAAAGCGCCAAATTGCAGCGTAAAACTGCCCATGGGTAATTCCAGCATGATCACCCCATGGAGGATGGTCGCCAACAAGTAAGCTTGGGCAACAATTGCCACCCCATTAGCGGCCCCGGTAAAAATGGCTAATTTAAGGAAAATACCACAAGATGATTTCTGCGATTTAAGCCAGTGAGTGAGGGACTTTTCTAAAGTTTTATCCATTAGATTCCTGAAGAGAAATACGCCTAGATTGGCGCAGTAAAGTGTGGAAAATTGCCGCAGTATCGCAAGCTAAAGCCCTAGATTACAGCCGCCACCTTAGAAGTGTTAACTGACTCACACAATACTAATAAAAATTATAGTAGGTAAAGCTTATTAACCTTGTTTAGAGGGTTAAAAGATCTGCTTAAAAACCACAGCGGCTTTGATGACCAGAGCCATAAAAACTCCCCATGACTAAAACCATAAACATTGCTACGTTCAAATATTAACCATTGACAAATACCCTAATTCTACCCACATTTAGTTAGTCCTTTTTAATGACTAAAAATTCACTGTGGAGATGCAATTAAATGCAATTTGATCTTCCTGCGCTGCGGGCCCAAGCATTTGATTATTTATTTGATGCTGTGGTGGTCACCGACACTGAAGGTGTTGTGATCGATTGGAACGCAGGTTCTCAATCTTTATATGGCTATAGTAAAGCCGAGATACTGGGTCAACACGTCAGTATTTTGCATTCGCCGGAGGATACTGAATCTATCACCGAACAAGTGATGTCTGCAGTGGCCAAGCATGGCAAGTGGAGCGGTGAAATTCGCTTTAAACATCAAGATGGCACCATAGGCTGGATTGAGTCCATGTGTATCCCGCTGTTTGATGAGCAACAGCAGTTTCTCGGCGCACTCGGCATCAACCGCGATATCACCAAACGCATTGAAGATGCCCAGCGGTTATTAAACCTTGCCTATTACGATCAACTCACCCAAATGCCCAATCGTCACTTACTCACTGACAGAGTCGGACAATATATCGAAAGAGCCAAACGCAATAACAGTCGTTTTTGTCTGTTTTATATTGATTTAGACGACTTTAAAAAGGTCAATGACAGCCTTGGTCATAACGAAGGTGATCAAGTGCTAATAGAAGTGGGCCGCAGGTTAAATGCCCAAATCAGAGATGCTGACACCATTGCTAGAATGGGTGGTGATGAGTTTGTCTTAATGATTGAAGGCATTCACGACAACAACGACATTGCCGCTGTGGCAGATACCTTAATTGCATGTTTATATAAGCCCTTTCAATTGGGCGAACAATCGGTAAACGTTAATTGCAGTATTGGTATCGCCACTTACCCTGATTCGGGTGAATGCTTTGATAGTTTGATTAAATCAGCTGACTTTGCCATGTACAAATCCAAGCGCCAAGGCGGAGCAACCTATCGTTTTAGCTAGCCTTATCAGGCTGCTGATTTAGCTACTGGCTTTAGCAACAGGCTTTAGCAAGTCGCTTAAGATGTTGGCTCAGTTGGCGCAATCGCACCAAATTTCACTAACACATGCCAGATTAACTTCAACTGCTGTAACTGCTGTGCTTGCTTACCGCGCTCACTCCATAACATTGGCTTTAAGGTGAGATCCATTGCCGCTTTGCCAATTAATTGTGCGGTGATTAAGCCGTCTTTCGCAATTGCTTGAGCAAGTACTGGCATATCAGGGCCACGAAAATCTTTTGGCACGCTATCAACTGTTAATTGATAACCCTGATGCCACAGCAATCTGATGTCATATTCCTCACACAGGGCTTGCATGCAATCCCCCACTTCAGTGAGTTTAAAACTTGGGTCTGCCACCAGATAAGCAATATCATCATCCAGTGATACATCACCGTGGATCTGCGCTTCGATATAATGATCAAGATTACCTAAGGGCTGGCGAGCAAAGCGTACATTAACTTCCATAGGCAGCTGCTGTAAATGCGTAATAATCTGCGCCGGTTTGATATTAGCCAGCCCCAGCGCATAATGGCGCTCAAAACTTTCACTAAGTAACGCCGCTAAAATCACTTCAAAACACTGCAGCGTGCCCTTTTCTTTTGGCAAGCGATATGAATCCATATAACTAAAACTGCAGCGAGATAACACTTGGGGCTTTGTAATGAAGTAACAACTACCAAAACGGGGTGCTGGGCCTAGTGGGCAAAAACCTAAATCTAAAGCGCCATATTTAGGCCGATGTTTTACCCCTGAGTAGCATTGACCAAACAGTTGGTTCTCCCAATGATCTCGAGGGCCACCTAATTCAGGTGATAACTGGCCATTGGAGATATGAGTCTCAAACTGGGTTTTATAATAGCCATCTTTTAATAGCCCAGCAGCCACACTGAGCCCGCGACTATCAATGCGATCGGGATGAAAATGCAGTGCCACTTGGCCGTGGGCATGTAACTTTTTCATTCCCTGCTGCACATCTTGGCTGGAAATATTAGACATCAGCAAAATATTTTTAATCACCGAACAGGCTTGTTCACGAAGGCAAGCCAGCGTTTTTTCAATATGAACTTGCGCGGCAAACTGCGGTTTCATTTATCGCGACTCCATTCGGTAAGTGATTGTATTTCATTGTATGTTAAATAGCCGACTTTGCCATCAAAGATTAATCCTTATTCATCGATTTCGGCCATTGTGCTGAGTGAAAGTACCGCTAACACCAGCGTTAGCTGTGGATGCCATGCCCTAAGGCCAAGGGTTAAATTGGCGATTTATTAGCACTTATGCACCTATTCAGGTAAGCTTCACGCCCGCCACATTCTGGCTCCCATTTATTGTAAACAACGTTAGCGTTGACCAAAGAGATCATTCTATGAGTTTTGCCTCCCTTGGCTTAAGTGCAGCAATTTTAAAAGCTGTTGAAAAACAAGGCTATGACACGCCTTCCGCTATTCAAGCACAAGCGATCCCTGCTGTACTTGAAGGCAAAGATGTTATGGCTGCAGCACAAACCGGCACCGGCAAGACAGCAGGTTTTACCCTGCCACTACTAGAATTACTTTCAAAAGGTCAACGTGCACAGCGCGGACAAGTTAGAGCCTTGGTATTAACTCCAACACGTGAATTAGCCGCTCAAGTTGCTGAAAGCGTGTCAACGTATGGCGCAAACTTACCGCTAAAATCTGCAGTGGTATTTGGGGGCGTATCTATTAACCCGCAAATTGCAGCACTAAGAAATGGCGTTGATGTTTTGGTGGCGACACCGGGTCGATTATTAGATTTATGCCAACAAAAAGTATTGAGCTTTAGTCAGCTTGAAGTGCTTATTTTGGATGAAGCCGACAGAATGCTGGATATGGGCTTTATTCGTGACATTAAGAAAATCTTAGCCATGTTGCCAAAGCAACGTCAGAACTTAATGTTCTCAGCCACCTTCTCAGATGAAATTCGCGAGCTGGCTAAAGGCTTAGTGAATAACCCAGTTGAAATTTCAGTAACGCCACGTAACGCAACAGCGAACACGGTTGATCAAGCGGTATACGCCATTGATAAAAGCCGTAAAGCTAAAATTCTAACCAAGCTAATTAAAGAAAATGATTGGCATCAAGTGTTAGTTTTTTCACGCACCAAACATGGCGCCAACCGCTTAGCAAAAAACCTAGAAGCTGATGGCATTAAAGCGGTTGCTATTCATGGTAACAAGAGTCAAAGCGCTCGTACTAAAGCTTTAGCTGACTTTAAAGCGGGCACTGCACAAGTGATGGTGGCCACCGATATCGCTGCCCGTGGTATCGATATTGACCAACTGCCATTTGTGGTTAACTTTGACTTACCGAATGTGCCTGAAGATTATGTGCATCGTATTGGCCGTACTGGCCGTGCGGGTGCATCTGGTCAAGCGGTATCATTAGTGAGTGATGAAGAAGTCAAATTACTGCATGATATTGAGCGTCTTATTAAGCGCGTAATTGAACGTAAACAGATTGCCGGTTATGAAGCATGTCATACTTTGCCTGAGCCGAATTTGAATCGCGCTGGTGGCCACAACAGCAACCATAAAAAGCCGAACCCAAATCGCCGTAAGCATGCGAGCCAAAACAGCAGTGATAGATCAGGTAAACCAGAATCTAGACATCACTCTCGTCAAAACTCACGTTCTGATGCTAATTCAGATGCCAGTGGCGCAGCGAAAAAGCCGCAACGTCGTCGTAACAATAACACCTCTGCAAATAGCTCAAGCTCTGCAAGTGTTGACCCATATGCGAATGCAAGACCGAAAGCGCGTAGCTAAAGTTAGTCAGCGATGAGTTAATAAAGGTATGAAGACAATGTTTTTCATACCTTTTTTTATGGCTTTTTCTTTAATAAAATGGAACCTAAAGCCTTCATAACACCCGATTAAAACACAAGATAAAAACTCTTAAAAACAACAAGAACCACTTCATTAATGCATAAAGTACCCCATGACAATTTATTGTTCTCAAAAGACAGTGATTGCATACATTAACTAACAACAGAAAATAACAAGGCGGCGGATAAAAAGCGCAACTGGCACCGATACAGCTTAATGCCACACAAACTATGCCCACTTTGATTCGTTAACCAGCCAAAATATGACGGCAGTACATTACCTCAACGGTAGTGACTTGGGTGGTACCTGTTTCTATCGTTACAAGGGAACTGAGAAGCTGGGTTTATCTGTCGATGACAAAGAAGTGATTATAAAAATGGTTGAGGATGTAAAAAAGGCTGCCAATAACAGAAAAGGCTATATGGATGACTCAGATGAGTTATTTGAAAAAGTGTTCAGTGTTGATGCTAAACCCAATCGAATTATCATCTATTCAGGTAATTTACTTCATAGTGCAAACATCACTGAGCATATTGATTTTGATAAGAAGTCACCTAATAACCGCACCTCAATTAACTCTTTTTTTCGTGTGGGAGCGTCGATGTAGATGAACTAAGTTTAACTTGGGATAATTGTCCTTTTATTATTAAATAAATGACTTAACGCTTTATTTAATACATATTTAAAGGAATATTTTGCTTAAATTTGAAAGGATTCAACAGCAACGGCATACACTTGTTACAGCAAGCGAAGCCGCCCCTGCTAACGCCAAAAAAGTCGAACAAGAAATAATTGTTCGCTATGACCGCTTCACTTCTCGCTTCGAAGTCATACATCAAGATAAAAAGCTCATTTCGCAATTGATCTACTGTTTGCCCTTTAAGCGGTTCAAGTTCAGTATTGATCAGCAAGACTATCAAATTAATATCTCTTTCTTTGTTGTCTGGCAATCAACGCTTTATAGATTAACGCCTTCCTCAACTAGCTGCAGCCAAGATAATCTTATTAAAACTAAATCGCCTGAAACCAAGGTTGCTAAAATCAAACCGACTAAATCAGAAGTGACTAAGACAAAAGTAATTAGCGAGCTATTACCTCAAAGGCGCAGAAAATCGCAACTCCTAGCCTGCTATGTACTGATGATGAGTATACTAAAACTCAGCTTCATTTTATGAGCAATAAACTTATTCCACAGATACAAAAAAGCGAGTTTAGTAATAACTAAACTCGCTTTCAATTCAGTGAGTAACGCTAGCGTTACCGACTCAAAATAATATCTACAAGAACCAAGCGCGGTAGGTTTTACCTTTTAAACGGCCTTTAGTGATCTTGTTAAGTGCCTTTTTAGACGCGGTGCGTTTCACTGCCACAAATGAACGGATATCGGTCACTTTAATTTTGCCAATGTCTGCGCCATCAATGCCATTTTCGCCAGTTAAACCACCAACGATATCGCCAGGGCGAACCTTATGCTTCTTACCTGCATCGATTTGAATGGTAACCATCTCAGCTTCAAGTGGCATTTTCGTTAACGCACTCATGGCTGGTAATGCTTCACCGTCGATTTCGCGGCCAATTAGCTCACCGATTTCAACCATACGATGACCATCTTCATGACTATAGAAAGTGTAAGCTGCGCCAGTACTGCCCGCACGACCGGTACGGCCAATACGGTGAATGTGTACTTCGGTATCGTAGGCAATGTGATAGTTAAATACCGCGTCTAAGTCTTCGATATCTAAACCACGAGACGCCACATCGGTTGCCACTAATACGCGGGCACTTTTGTTGGCAAAACGCAGTAACATTTGATCGCGCTCGCGCTGCTCTAAGTCGCCATGTAAGGCTAGTACGCTAAAACCTTGTTCAGCTAACGTATCCGCCACTTTTTGAGTTTCACGGCGGGTGTTACAAAACACCACCGCACTTTCAGGCTGCTTATCCAGTAACAATAACTGTAAAGCCTCCATACGTGCATGATTGTCTTCGGTTAGATAAAAATGCTGATCGATAGTGAGGTTGTCGTGCGTCGCTTCAACCTTAACCATTAATGGCTTATACATGATTTGATCAGCAACCTGCTTAATTTGCTCAGGGAAGGTCGCGCTAAATAGCAAGGTTTGACGCTCACGCGGCGTGTCTTCAATAATTTGGTCTAATTGCTGCTGAAAGCCCATTTCTAACATGCGATCGGCTTCATCTAAAATCAGCATGTTAACGTTGCTTAAATCTAAGCGATTGCGATCAAGATGATCAACAATACGTCCTGGGGTGCCAACAATAATGTGCGCGCCATGTTCCAATGAACCAATTTGTGGTCCCATTGGTACGCCGCCACACAATGTTAGTACTTTCACGTTATGAATGCCGCGAGCTAGAGTACGGATCTCTTTTGCCACTTGGTCGGCGAGTTCACGTGTTGGGCACAACACCATGGTTTGGATGCGAAAACGTTTCACATCTAACTTGTTTAGTAAGCCCAAACCAAATGCTGCAGTTTTACCTGAGCCGGTTTTTCCTTGGCCAATCACGTCATCACCTGCAAGGATTGCTGGTAAGCTCTCAGCTTGAATTTGAGTCATTGACTCGAATCCCATGGTTTTGAGATTTTCAAGCAAATCAGGTTTAAGATTTAGTGATGCGAAAGCCGTATTAGCGGCTTGTTGAGTAGACTGACTCAAGGCGAATATCCTCTGATATAAAACGGGTACTGAAACAAAACGAGTACAAACAAAACAGCCAAGATATTTATACCTTGGCCTAATTGCATATTGTAGCAATTTTATCCGCACATGGCAGATATATCTTTGCTAAATGATCTTACCAAAGCGCCCTTGTTGGTAATCATCTACTGCTTGATCTATTTCAGCTTGGCTATTCATTACAAATGGGCCCATATGGACTATTTTTTCATTAATGGGTGAACCTGCCAGTAACAATAACCCTGTCTCGGCAGAGATAGCATTGTTAAAATGACTTAGCTCAGCTGACAATAACAATAACTGTCCGGCGCTGGCCGTCATCAAGTCTCCATTGGCGGCGATATATTCAAGCTCACCTTGATAGATATAGGCATGAACCACCTCATGGCTGGATAAATCAATACTGGCGTGGCCATTAGCTGCGAGCGTTAAATCCGCAATGGCACCATTGCCCGCCAAGCCTTGAATACTCGAGACTAATACCTCAACGTCATTGTCCCTATCATTGCCAGCAAATTGCCAATGGCCAGCAAGCGCCTTTAACTGCGCACCGTCTTGGTTAGTACCCGTTGGATTAGCCTTTTCTGAGGTATCTTGATAGATCGCCGGACGCATTTTGTCTTTAGCGGGCATATTGAGCCAAATTTGAAAGCCATGTAGGCCATCTTCTGCATCGGCTAATGGCATTTCAGAATGAATCACCCCACTGCCAGTACTCATCCACTGCACATCGCCAGCGCGTATGGCTTTAACATTACCTAATTGATCGCGGTGTTCAAAGCCACCCTTACGAATATAGGTAAAGGTTTCAATACCGCGATGAGGATGCGGTGGAAAACCACCAATGAAATCTTGCTGATCATCTGATTTGATCTCATCAATCATTAAATAAGGATCAAAGCGGGTATTGATAAAATCCGCAACCCGCTTAATGTTAACCCCGTCACCATCCATTGCTGGTCGAGCGCTAAAACGGCCTAATACTTTCATGATGTTCTACTCTATGAGTGATTAATAGCCTTAGCTTAACAAGCAACTAATCGAATAAATATTGTAATAAAACGCTACTTTTAGTCGATTTAATCGGATAGTTATTAGCGGCCAAATTGAACGGTCATAGCTGAATACTTATAGCTAAAGAGGCAAGGTTATTTTACAGGTTACTCTTTTAAGGCTTACTCTTTATCAAAGCTATCCACCACTATGGCGCCCATAGAGGCTGGCATAGTAATGATAATAATCCGCCGTAATGAGGTTATGGGATCGTCTAATAAGGGTAATTTATTAAGGCATAATAACACCAAGCTCACTACCAAGGCCGCCATCAAATAAGCGATAACGATCCGAAATATAAACACAATAACCCGTGATTTAACATCATGTTGAAACACGCTGTGATAGGTAAATAACCCCAAAAACACCACCGACAACACAAACAGCATCATGACGTTGATTAAGGGTAAAGTCTCACCCAGTTTCCACGCTTCTTCAGAAAAAGAAATCGGTACAGCTAAAGCAAAAGCGCCGACAAATATTTGGCTGGCATCTTCCATATTAAAATTAAGTTTCATAAGCAACTCTTTACTTAGACGGTGTTTTAAGCGAGATCATTCGATCGTTTATTTAAGGTTTGCCTTTAGGTAAATCATGGGGCGCTAGCATCTTCTCTACCACGACCCACTGATTAAACTGCGCTTCGGTGAGTAATCCAAGGGCAAGGGCTGCCGCTAGTAGTGTCGAGCCATCTTGATGAGCTTTTTTAGCGATGCTGGCGGCATTATCATAACCAAGGTAGTCATTAAGCGCGGTTACCAGCATTAATGACTCATCACAAAACTTAGCAAGTTGTGCTTCATTGGCACTAATACCGCAAATACATTTATCAGTAAAACTGCTACAACCATCTGCCAGTAAAGCAATTGATTGCAGTAGGTTATAAATCATCACTGGCTTAAAGGCATTGAGCTCAAAATGGCCATTGCTGCCTGCCACTGAAATGGTTGTATGATTTCCCATAACCTGCACCGCTATCATAGTTAACGCTTCACATTGGCTCGGGTTCACTTTAGCGGGCATTATCGATGAGCCGGGCTCATTTGCAGGCAGATTAATTTCCCCTAATCCACAGCGCGGCCCTGAGGCCAAAAAGCGGATATCGTTAGCAATTTTCATCACACTGACGGCCACGGTATTTAATGCACCACTGGCTTCAACAATGGCATCATGGCTCGCTATGGCCTCAAATTTATTTGTCGCAGTAATAAAGGGCAATTTAGTCAGCTTGGCAACTTGCTGAGCAAAGCTTATATCAAAGCCTTTAATTGAGTTCATGCCGGTCCCCACAGCAGTGCCGCCCTGAGCCAACTGTAATAACGCAGGCATTACCGCTTCAACTCGAGCAATGCCATGACTCATTTGGGCACTATAACCTGAAAACTCCTGACCTAAGGTCAGCGGAGTGGCATCTTGAATATGGGTTCGACCGATTTTTATAATATGATTAAATGCTACCGATTTTATCGCTAGCTGCTGCTGTAAATGCCTTAATGCGGGCAACAATTGCTGGTGTAACTCCAGTACTGCTGCGATGTGCATTGCAGTGGGAAAGCAGTCGTTTGATGACTGGCCTAAATTACAATGATCATTTGGGTGCACGGGGGTTTTACTGCCAAGCACGCCGCCAAGCAATTCAATGGCGCGATTAGCAATCACCTCATTGATATTCATATTGGTGTGAGTGCCCGAGCCAGTTTGCCATACCGACAACGGAAAGTGTTCATCCAGTTTGCCTTGCATCACCTCGCCAGCGGCCTGTTCAATCGCTTGACCAATATCAGTATCGAGAATGCCAAACTCCATATTCACCTTGGCCGCACATTGCTTCACCATTCCCAAAGCATGAATTAATGGCTTGGGCATCGTCTCGACCCCAATAGCGAAATTGATTAAGCTGCGCGCCGACTGAGCGCCATAGTATTTATCCGCAGGCACCTTTAATGGCCCAAATGAATCCGTTTCTGTGCGAAATGTGCCCATAAGGTTATCCTTTGCAGCCGAGCTATTGATGACACAAGCTATAGAGCTGGTTTGAAGTCTGCGTTAACAGATTAGTGATAAGAGACTAAGTCGATCCTGAATAACTGGTTAACTTAGCCTACTCTCGGGGTTAAGTGAGCCATTTAGGGCAGTAACAAGCTAAACCAACACGATATCAGATCGCATGCTGTACAAAATATACAGCGCTTGTTCTTGATCCCGCTGGCTAATATTATTCATTTCAAATGCCTGCAATGCATCATCCAGTACCGCCATAAATTCAGCCGCCGATATGTTCATGCCTTTATGTACCGAGAGCATATCTTGGCCTTTATACACACTTGGGCCGCCAGTTCCTGCAATGAAAAATGTCGCCGCGGCATTTTTTAGCGCTACGGGATCTGATTTGGCAAATCTTGGGGAGATTGTCGGGTTGGCCATATGCAAATCGACCAAGTCATTTGCAATACTCTCAATGCCAGCACTGCCGCCAAGTCGTTCATACAGTGAATTACTCATAAACTATATCCTTGCTTTGATTCAGGTGAATCACATTGGCGTTTAATATTTAACAGCGAGTTTATTACGAAGAAATATCACGCCACTCGCCCTAAAGGGCACTGATAAATTGTAGGCTAAAATGGCGAAATGAGAGGGCTGCGACTCAATAAATAGGACTATTGATTGAGCAAGGTTATAGGTTGGCAAAACTCAATTAGGTTTACTTCTAGCTTTTAGGTGAGCTTTGAGAGAGCGCGTTGAGACTTTATATTAACACTAAGATTTAGCACTAAGATTTAGCACTAAGATTTAGCACTAAGATTTAGTGCTAGTTTTCAGCCTAGGTTTTGGTGCTAGTTTTAGCCTAAAGCGCCAACGTTAGCTGCTGATAAAAATTGCATCTTGCATAATACCTTAAGAGATCAATCCAATCTGCCAAAGAAATTAATTAACCCCCTTACTCGAGTATATTTTCGTTTATTTTCAATAAACAGCATTTAAAAAAATAGCCAAGCCAACTAACAATACCAATCAGCTTAAAGCCATCCTCAAACAAAATACGTGAGTCACCAATAAAGGCCTCGATTGGAGTTTGAAACTGATCAACCAACACTGACAAAGCAAAAAAAACAAAGGCGAGCAGCAGAATTAGATACTGCGTTTTTAGGATGCACTTTCTGAAAACCACCATCCAGCAAAACATTAAACTGAAGTAAGCCAATAGAAAAAACTTCTCTTTGATAGCTAAATAACGCGGAAAAATATAATCGTGCAGCATAAAAAAGTCGTCACATAATAGCAGCGTGGTTAATAGGCCTGAACACAACATAAATACAGCGAACCACTTTTCTTTAGGCTGATGACGAAAAACCTCCCAAGTTAAAAAGCATATGGTCGCAGCAGCTGCCCACAATAAAGCGCCAACATTTGATGTCACCCCAGTTAAAGGATTCACTTCTGCCGTCGCAGCGAGATCACGGGTAAAAATGCCAAAAGGTAAATCCATTGTGGTACTGGCGAGGATAACAAATAGCAATAAGGCAAGGGGTAAAAAATAGAGAAGAAAGAAGAAACCGGTGAGATTTTTAGCCTGAGAAACTATCTGCATGTTCATGTTTAAACTTTTCCTAAACGTTTTGGCAGGCTCACCCATTAGAGTCGACTACTTAAGTTATAGTCGTAACTTGGGTGATAGTAAACTTTAGCGCTTGGGGTTTTAGCTGTGTGTTCTTGTGACTTGAATGAATGGAAAAACCCTATAGCGATCAATCTGCTTTCACAGTTTTCTTACTATAATCCGGTAAAGTCTGTGCAACTCTACGGCGAAGATCATAGCTTATGATTCTGAGCGATGAATAGCCAAACAAAGCTTTCTATTAAGCATCTCTCGATATAAAGCACAGTTTAATATTGCGATGCCATACATTTCAAACGCCTCTTCAAATACTCGGCGCAGTTTGTACAATAAGTCAGCCTTGGAATCGACTAATCCGTGCTCTAACATCACAGCACCTAGATATTCAAAACCAATAGCCCCGGTAAGAAAAATCCCCCCTGAAAGTACAAAATAAAAAGCGCTTTGTTTTGATAATGATCTTAAAAATGGCACTAGCGAGACGCCTACAACAAACACAAACAACACCCCAAAAGGTAACCATGTGTGTGAGCTAATTAAGGCCGGTATGATGTCTTTCGCAGCAAGGTAATCATGAATATTTGAAAAATTTTCGTGTACCCCTACGCTCTCATCACAGGATAATAATAAAAATAGCACTGCTAAATATAACCAATAATTAAAGCCTTTATGATGATTGGTTTTTTCAAATAGATATAAAACAAAAAACAATATTGACGCTAATAGTAAATTTAATACCGAGAAATAAGTCGGAAAGCTTTGCTCATTACCTACGTCAAATAACGGCAAGAAACCCAATACATATTCATGTCCAGTGATATGAGCATAAATATAGGCAGCGAGCCCAGCAAGAACCAACAGGGTGACTATTGAGAACTGAGTAATACAGAATGTAGATAATTTGATATTCAATTTTATGTCCACAACCACTCCTTGCATCGCGTCATCTGAATTAAACTCAAGGCCTGTGCAGTTTAAATTTCAAGCAAACAATAGCTTAAACATAGCTTTGCGATACCGCTTATGTAAAGTAATATTCTGACTAAAAAGCAACAAAAAAGGACTCGATATCGAGTCCTTGATGAATTAGCCTGAATTAACACAGTGGCCAAAAAATGCCCCAAAATTAAACTTCGAGTCTTATACTTCGAGCCTTACATTAACCATATTAGCGGCTGTTATTGGCATCGTACTTGATAAAACAGTGCTGTTTGAATCGTGGAATAAATATCTAGTTAACCTCTGTTTTTCGGCAACCATACTATTTCATTTGATCCCTACTGCCACCGAGATTATGACCCGTTTCCCTATGGATGACCCCATAGTGACATCATTAGAAGACCCTTTATTGCAAAAAACATTCTTAATCATTTTTATGGTATTTATCAGTTTTGTTATTTACCAAATGAACTGGTTACGCAAACAAAAATAATCCATAAAAAACCGGCTTAATTACTTAAGCCGGTTTTTTCACTAACAGAAACTTACACTTAAAAACAATATACTTAGACAGTTAACCTACTGGAAGCTATACAATAAGTAACTTAGCTAGTGATAAATCCGCTTTAAAGATCATTGAACTGCTGTAGCCATTCACTGAACGAATTAGACACCTTTTCAACCGTCCCCCAACCTTGATTATAAAACCACACAGCCACATCTTGCTGCTGAGTTTGACACTCGGTTTGCTTAAAGCAAAACATGTTGCCCTTACAATCAGAGGCAAACAAAATATGCCCTTTTGGCATGCCGCTCATCTCATATAAGTTGGACAGTAACGCCACATCTTCAAGGCTTAAAAAGTCCTGCACTTCAGAAATATCGACACCTAAATCGCAAATTTTTGTCAATACATTAGGGGTGTGCACCAAGCCATAGGTTGAGATTAAATACTTATATGAGTCTGGCAGCACTGCCGTCAGTTTTGCTTCAAGTTCAGCGATAAACTGACTCTTTATTGGCACCATGGCATTTTTACTGCCCCAGTTTTTTACAAATAGATCGATGCTATTCATGCCTACATATTCCCAAAACAACTAAAGCCAGAATACTGGCCAAAAAATTGTGACTAAAATACCAGAGAAACCCAAAAAGTCCGCGGTTTAACTGTAATTAATATTAGTTGACCACTTGTATCTTGAAGCTTTGGATGATTAGCAATCTGTATCACGCTATGTGCTTCCCCAAAAACGGCAAGGTTTTTCATTATATTCAAGCCTTACCCATGTCAGCCTGAAACAATGCAGGTATGAGTAAGCTAAACCTGCTGCATTTTGTTTGTACTGTGACTGATAAACTTAACCTATGGCTTGATTTTATCAGTGTTTTATCAATCTTTTTCTGTTTGTTTTCTGATATTAATATGATTTACAACTATAGTTATTAGATAGGATTAGCAATGATAATGGATTACTAAAGGTTTATGGATATGAAAACTTTTGCACGACTTAATCTTAAGCAGTTAATGGCTGTTGGTGCGGTTTCAATATTTATTATTTTGATACTTTTTTTAATCGCCAATCAAAAAACTATTCAACAGCGACACGAGCTCGGAGTGTTTCAAAATAAGATATCGCTTGCCTCCAATACCCTTTTACAACTTCGCCGATTGGAAAAGGATTTTATCCTAAGACGTGAAGAGCAATACATCACCCAGCTTAATTACAGCGAAAGATTATTAGAGCAACAACTGCTGGATATCAATAGCATATTGATATCCCATGACTTACAAATAGACTTTAACGGCCTTGACAGTATCAAGAGTGTCGCCCGCTATACCAACACCTTTAACGAACTTAGCAAGCAAACCTTTTTGATTGACGGAGATGACCTTGAACCTGGTTATCAAGGCAGATTTAAGCTTGCGGAGCTGGCATTTGAGCAAGATGCTTTGCAGCGTCATGATGCTGAATTAAACCAGATACAGCTTGATATTCAGCAGCAGACTTTCGAGTTTTTCTCCAGCTTTGCCCCAAAGCAGCTTGAACAAATTACGCAGCAATTTGACACGCTTGGCTCACTTCTGGGCCGAAATAATATCGATAAATCCATTACTCGCCATTTAGAAGCCTATAAAAACGCATTTTTCACGCTACAAACTGCACATCAAAAGCTTGGCTACGACTATAAATCAGGGCTACAAGGTGAGCTTCGCGCCTCGATTCAACAGGTTGAAGAGGAGCTTGATGGGTTATTTAATCAACTTCCAAGCATGATAGATGAGAAAATTAAAAATTACTTATTGTATGATTATCTGCTTGCCTTATTATTATGCTTACTTATCTTTATAACCTTATATACGGTCAACATTGCCAGCCATCAACTTGAAGAAGAACTGATTGACGCTAAGCAAGATGAAATAAAGGCCAATCGGGCTAAAAGCTCGTTTCTCGCGAATATGTCCCACGAAATACGTACTCCGTTAAATGGCATTATTGGCATGACCGAGATCCTCACAGACTCTAATTTAAACGCCATGCAAAAAGACTATTTAGCGACGATAAATGCATCCTCTCAAACACTATTAATGCTTATCAATGATATTTTAGACCTCTCCAAAATTGAATCGGGCAAGTTTGATATTAATGTTCACACTTGCGCCATAAAAGAAGTTATCTACGATACAGCAGCCCTTATCGCCCCCAAGGCACAGCAAAAAGATATCGAATTGCGTATCGATATGGATGCACAAATACCGACGTTAATCCGTGCCGATGAGCAAAAGCTAAGACAAATTTTGATGAATCTGGCATCAAATGCGATTAAGTTTACCAGCTCAGGTTCAGTGCAATTTACCTTGCGACAACAGCCATTAAAAAGCGCCCAAGACCATAAGGTTAATTTATATTTCTCAGTAAGAGATACTGGTATTGGAATAGATGAGGACAAACAAAGTCAGGTATTTGAAGAATTTAAACAAGAAAGCAATAGCACCTCTACTGAATTTGGTGGCACAGGTTTAGGGCTGGCTATTTCAGCAAAAATGGTTCAAATGATGGGCAGTAAAATTGAAATCAACTCAACCAAAGGAGTCGGCTCAGAGTTTTATTTCAATTTGATTTTAGACAAGCAGGCCCATACAGCCCCTGCTAAGCCAGCTCAAACCATTTATTACTGTGCTAACGAGCATGAAACCCTGTTACTGCAAAATTTGGATGAATTTAACTACCCTGTCATCTTACTTAAGGCCTTTGATGAGCTGCCTGAATCAATATCAGACAGTGCAGTATTACTGCTCAAGCAAACTCCCACGACTAAAGCCTCTGACATCATTAACATAACTAAAGCTTACCCAAACTTGCCTGTGGTGCTATCTCGTCATAACAATGATAGCAAGGATGACTTTGGCGAATCCATTTCTGGCTACGTCACAATCCCATTGTTAGGGCTTAGATTAGATACCTTACTGAAAACCGTCACAAGATCAGTTACTGCTGACATTGAAAGCACTCAAGCGACGATGAAAAGTGACAAACTTATTTTGCTGGTGGAAGATAATAAAATTAATCAGAAAGTGGTTGAAATTAACTTAAAAAAATTAGGAATAAATTACAAAATTGCCAACCATGGTGGCGAAGCGCTAGAAATATATAAACGTCACCATAAAAACATCGAATTGATACTGATGGATTGTATGATGCCAGTTATGACAGGCTTTGAAGCCACTGAGGCCATACGCGCTTTTGAAAAGGTAGAAGGCTCAGAGCCTGTGGTTATCATAGCCTTAACCGCTTCAATTTTAGATGATGATATTCAAAAGTGTTACGATGTGGGCATGAACGATTATTTACCTAAACCCTTTAGACGCGAAATTCTGGTAGAAAAGCTCACTAAATTTATTTGATGTCTTTTATCTGTGCTTTATTTATAGCAAAACTCAATTCACAGCTAAGCTCAATTAAAAGCCCACTACAAGAATACACTACCAAATTTGACTGATGAAAAAGGGGGATTAAAAGTAGCCTCCTTAGACCCTGTTGAAGCGAATACCATCTGCAAAGGCTACGGCCTTTAATACAATATTTTAGACGCCGCTGATAAGACCTTATCAGGCGTACCAAAAAACTTCTGCGCCCCCTCTTCATCCAGCAGTAAACACAGATCTGATGTTGCCACCATGGCCTTCTCATTGCTGGTATAGATCACTGTGCATTTCTTTAAATAGCTAGAAAAAAGCGAAGTTAAATAATGGCTATTTTCTTTTTCTGAGCCGACAAATGGCTCATCAATAATAAGAAATTTTTGCTGACAACTACCAATACCAATCATCAGCTTTATTTTTCTTAAAATACCATCTGGTAAGCTTTTGATTAATCCGCTGGTGATCAGTGTTGACTTACCTTCTGGCAAGTATTTTTCTAAATGAAAAAAGCTGATCATTTTATCGATATGGTCTTCATCAACATAGCCATTATAAAGCCGATAATTAGCCAGAATTGACCCTTGGTATAAATGAAAGTCAAAGGGGATATAGCAGATGCTATTTCTATATTTGAAGCTATTAAACTGGGTAATATTATAATTATCTAGCGTGATTTGACCTTGAAAACGGGTTTCAATCCCCCCTAAAAGGTTCATTAACGTGGTTTTACCTACCCCAGAAGGCGCACAAACTGACACTTTCTGGCCTTTGCCAACACGAAAAGATAAGTTAGTTAACCCTTTTGAAAGCCCCGTATAACGATGGGTTAGCCCGGTGACTTCTAACTGTCCCTGAAATTGATTTAATGGCGAGCTTTTCTCCATTTTATTGCGGTCATCATCTAGTGACATTAGCGCATTAATTTGCCCCGTTGAAGCTTTAATAGTATCTATTTTGGCTAAGGAATTATAAATCCCCATAATTGGCGTTAGTGCCTTCCACACTAAAATGATAATCGCCAACATAGCACCTGCATCTGTCGTGCCTTCCATCACGCCTGACACCGCGGTGACAATACTGGTGATGCCGATAATTTGAATCAAACTACCACCCATACTCTGCACTTTGCTGTTAGTGGTACTAACTTGGTGTGAATCGCTTAATCGTTGTATTAACGCTGAATTAAAGCGTGATTTTAATACCGAAATTAATGGTAACCCTTGAATTGAGGAGGTATTGGATAATATTTCATTCCACTGATAAGAAACCATCGCATTGGCTCTAGAACTTTGAGAAGCCGATTTTGAATAGATGTAGCGGCCATACACACAAAAGCCCACCATGACTAAAATACCAGATATTACGGTTATCGCCGCGGTGCCAGACATGATGACTATGGCAATGATAAAAATAAAGATAAAAGGTAAATCAAAGTAGCTTAAGCTTGATTCAGCTGTCACTAACTGCCTAAATTGGTCAATATCTTTGAGTCTGGCTAACTGTGAAGATGTACCAGCACTTGATGTCATCGCATAGGGCAGCCACAGCAGTTTAGACAAAACACTGTAAGAAATATAACAAGAGAGCTCTTTGCCTGAGGTTGCTAGAATTTCCATACGCTGCTTTTTCAAAATATATTCGAAACAAGCGACCATCACAGCCCCTGCTGAAAGCCACAATAAGGTAGAAATCGAGCCTGCACTTAAGGCAAAATTATATACACTCATAATAAAAAAAGGCTGCAGGGCGCCCAACAAGTTGATCCCTAAACTCAGTTTAATGAGATCTTTAAATTCTGCGTTATATCGATAAAACGAATATTTAATCCAATTCTTTTTATCTTGAGACTCTGGCGGCGGTTCTCGAAATAACCGAGAGTAACTTGATATGTAACAGATCGATGCGACAAACTCGCCGCTGGGATCAAACACATATTCGAAAATATTGTCATTTTCATAATCATATAAGAAGCAGGTTTTATCGTTATAACTGAGTAAAATATAATTTTGATGTTTTAGCGAAATAAAGGCCGGACATGTGACCTCGTGTAATTGATCTTTTGTTTTTATATCAATGCTTAGACACTCATAGCCAACTCTGGTTAATGTGGCTTTAAATGCGCTAAGGTGGTTGTCATGATGAATAAAGACATCGGATAAAATACTGGGGGTCCCTTCCCACTCTAATGCAATCAACGCATAGGCTATGCCATTTAATAATGGCGTTTGTTCAAAGCGCTGCTGATACTCACCATGCTTAAAGTGCTCTAGTCTTTCGTTAAGCTCATCAAATGCTATTAAAGTATCCATTTTTTAACCCAATGTAATCGTTTCAACCAGGGTGTCAGTATTGGTGATTTTATTACTCACTATGACAAAGGAGTATTTTCCGGTGCGGGGCCTCAAACAAGAGAGCAAATTAATGGCCACTTCTTTATCGTAAACAAGATCAAAATCATCAATAATAATAACCAACTTGTTATTTAATAGTGCTCTTACAATAAGTAATAAAAAAGAAACCTGACGAGAAAATACTTTACTATTACCGCTACTGAGCTCAGTAAAAAAACCGAGTTTGAGTTGGTCGATATCTTCTTTTATTGATAAAGCTTCACAAAGAGAATATGCCGCCTTATGTAATTGCGGCCTAAAACAAGTGATATTATCTATGATAGTCCCTTCAATAAAACTGCTGTTTTTATCTATAGTTACAACAAGGTTAGCATCGATATTCTCTTCTTGAGATTTTTGTACAATGCGCTCAATTAACCGGGTTTTACCACTACCCGACTTGCCTTTTAGTAGGGTTATTTTTCCCTTAGTAAAAGAGATTTCTCGATTATTAAAAATTATCTTGGGGATCCTACTGTTGTAGGCTAATAACGCTTCGTTAGCTTTATCACTGGCCAACACACTTGAACCAGAGCTAGTGTTAGGCTCTTGCCCGGCAGCAGACTCAGGTGAGGTGCAAGCCGCTTTATTGGTATTTTCCATCAGCAACATTTCATTCAAGCGATCAATATAAATTTTATTGATTTTCCATTGTCCCATAGTTCTCATCGCTTGCTGATACGGGCCAAAATAGCGGTTAGTTAATAAAATAATAGCCGCCATCACCCCTTGGCTCATTTCTGTTGCGATCACGCTAAGGGCACCATTAATTACCACTACCGCCACTGAAAGCTGCTGCACCAAAGAAAGAATTAAGGCAAAATTTGATTCCTGTCTTTCAAATTTAGTACTGAAATGCTCTCGTTGTTCGATCATGTTATTCATCAAGTTTTCAACTCGGTATTCCATGGTGCGACTTTTAATATCCAGTGGATATGACACAATCTCGATTATTTTAGAGTTTGTAATCCCCTCAATAGTCGACTTGGTTTCTAATAACTGCACTTTTTTACTTGTTGAAAAATAGGCAATAATAAATAGAAATAATGACGCTACACTGATGATAATACCGGTATTCAGATTAATGACCGCCAGTACGACTATGGTCACAATACAAGTAAATATATTGATAAAAGATGACACTAAGTCGCCACTAAAATAGGATTTTAAGCTGGGGATCGTATTGAGTCGTTCTAAGTATTCACCGACTTCAAGCTTTTTAAAACGGGTGATATTGGCATGACATACCGCCTGAAACAGTTGATTGGTGATTTTTCTTTCAAACTTATTACCAATATCAGCAATAAGGGTTTCTTCTAATGCTTTCACTTTGTAATCTAAAATTATCGCTATTAAAATAATTGAATAGATAAAATACAAAGTGGAAGTTGCTTGATTTGGCAGTACCCGGTCAAAGATAATCAAAATTGCAAATGGTAGCACCAACCCAAGTAAGGTCGTCAGAATACTTGAAGTGAATAGAAAAACTAAGTCGATTATCGACAGTTTAGGAATATAGGATAATTTATTCATCAGCTTCCTTTTTCAACTTTTCAAGCACTTCCAAATCAAAATTATTCTGTATCGGCACCATACTATTTGATAATGCACTAAGAATATTAAGGTCAACTGGGCCGAGTAAGGCGTCAAACTTAGTCATATTGATGATGTAATCATATTGATTAGAATAAAAATCACGAATACTGTTGTATAAATTTGACTCTGAAGAAAGTAAATCCGTTAATGTTTTAGTTCCGATTTTATAAGCTTTTTGCGTTCCTTTATAAACTGAGTAGTTCGATATAATAATTTTCCGCAACAAATTAATTGATGTGACATTGTCATTAATTTGATAAATCAACTCATCAAATTCAACTCCTGCGTCATCAATTGATTGCCTATGGTTAGCGATACTCTGGAATATTTTATTCTTATTTTTTTGATATTCATAATAAGTGGAGCCACCACTCATTATGGGAACATTTATATTTAAAGAGTAGCTGATATCATCGTTATAGGTTTCAACATTATTATTGCTATCATTGACACTATAATTTGCCGACGCTGAAATGGTGGGGTAAAAGCCTGATTTGGTTTTATCCAATGTGGTTTCTGATTTTGTGATATTGTATTGTGAAATAATAATGTCGTAGTTTTTATGGGCTAAGTTTTTTTTAAGCTTACTTTTGCTTCTTGATGGGATCTGTTGATAGTGCTGATTTAATTGGATATCAAACTTAGGTTCGAGCTTTGTTTGGGTTGTAGAATTGAGCTTGATTAGAGAAATCCTGATGTCTTTTTCAATGCTTGCCAAGCTTTTTGCATTTTGCTCCTTCTTAGCATAGGCCTCATAAACATCTGTTTTGGCCACATTACCCAGCTCATTGTTTCTACTAATTTGCTCTAGGCGTGCTTGAGATGACTTTAGCTCCGCTTTGGTGGCTTTATGCTGCGCTTTGAATTTTAAATAAGAGAAATAATTTTCAACCACCTTGATGATAATATCATTGAGAATTTTATTATGTTTTATTTCATTTATTTGTAACTCTAACTTGCTCAAGTCGTAGTCATATACGATAGAGTAATCCAGTAATACCTGTGACAAGGATAAACTGTAACCATTACTGTTATAGTCATTATCGGTACGACTGCCATCATCAGGGTTAGGGTAGGTGGTTTTAGATTCATTCCAAGTGGAATTTGCCTGAATATTCACGGTTGGTAAGAAAGGCGAAGTCCCTTTTTGTAGATCATATTCTGAAGACACTAATTCAAACTCAGAACTGATAATCTGATAATTATTCCTCAATGCCTGATCAATTAACAAAGATAGCTCTGATGCCCTTGTAGAAGCAGCATTAACAACACACAACAGTATTAAAGCGAATTTAATAATCTTCATTTATTCGCCTTATTAATTGCTAGATACTTTCTTAATACATTAAAAATCTCATCTTTTTTATAGGGCTTATGGATGACATAATCCATGCCCGCACTGATACATTTTTGATGTTCATCGTTACTGGTTAAAGCGGTCGCACCGATGATGACCCTGTCAGGCAGATTATTTTCATTGTCACTCTGTCTGATCCTTGATGTCGCCTCTAAACCATCAAGATTAGGCATAATACAATCCATAAACACCGTTTTATAATCGCCCACTTTGACTGACTCAATGGCTTCTTTACCATCATTAGCCGTATCACAATCAAAACCTAAATCAGTGAGTATTTTCTTCAAGATAAATTGCTGCAACCTATCATCTTCAACGATTAATATTTTTTCTGATTTTTCATCTACCGCTGCGTCTTCGTCTTTATTTATATGCTCAACAATATGGGCGATAAAATCACTGGGTGGACAAGGGTGATAAAAGACATGATCAACATGTTCGTAGAGCTTCTCATCGATATTTGAGGATGATAACGACAAGAATATTTTGATCACTTTCTTATTCAGCCTCGCCTTTAATATTTTACAAAATGACTGTAAATTTACCCCCTGAATAGTATTGGTTAAGATGATGCCATCTTGGGGTGAAAGCTCCTTTATAGATTGAAATAATTCATTGCCGGTGCGGGCAATAATCACTTTAGCCCCTTGATCTGTTAGCATTTGTTCAATCACATCAACTTGCATATAAGATGCACCACAAATTAGCAGCGTTCTGCCGTAGAGCTGGTTATTTTCAGTCTGATAATCAACAGGGGTGACATCAAAAGAGATCCGCACTCTTGATATGTCATCAATATTTTTTTGAATGACATGATATTTTTTTATTTGATTGAGTAATGTTTTAACCAATGCCTTGTTGGTTATGTCTTTTTTAGGTACGACACCCCAAGCTAAATTTTCGATATGCTCCATGGAGGGTATATCTTGATCATAGAGGTATAGATCAATATTAATCTGTAACTTCTCAACCCTTGTTGCCGAGCTGCAACTTAAAGAAAACAGTACGTTACGACAGTTGGAACTGGAGATTGTTTCGGAAATTTGCATCAGCAAAAGCCAAAATAAACCAGTATGATGACCATAAAAGGATAAGGGAATAGTATTTGCGACGTAACATTCTATAAGTTTATTTTGTTGCTTAGATTTTGTTGATAGTAGTACTACTAATTCACTAATTAAATTGTAAAAATCGACCAACTTTGTGCTAGAAGATGACTCTACTGTTGAAAGTAAATTAAAATTTTCAGCAAGGTTTTCTAATGTTCTGGTCGCAGTGGTGATCTCTTTGGCCTGTAAAACCTCTTGAACATTCTCTTTATTGACCAGTAGATCAATGCCCCCGTGTATGGTGTTAGTTATGCCTCTAATTTCATAACCTAATAAGTTATACAGCCTTTGGTATAAGTCAGTTTTACTCATTTGCTGCTCTAACTTTTCAAAACTAAACAGCAGCATGGAGTAGATTTTTTTTTCATCTGAGCTTGAGTCAATATCTGATAAGCGATGCTTTAGAGAACTATGATTGAGGGTTTTAACGTCACCTAAAATATGATGAAACGACTGCGATAATCTGCTCTTTTCTTTTACTGTGTATCGAATTTGCTTCCTTATCAGGTACCAGCCAAACACAAAAAAACCAAATATGGCGGTATTGATGGCAAAAAATATCGCCATTTGGGATTGTGAATTTTGCTTTATATCAGCTGCTAATTTTTGATTTAGGTTAGCTGAAATATCACTAACTTCTGCTAAACTTCCTTCGATATCAAGTTTTAATGTATTGATATCTTTATGATCATTATACTTTTTTACATATAAGTTAACGTAGTCAAACTTTAACAGACCAGCAAGGGATATAAGTTTTTTTTCAGTAGATGCGATAGAAATGAAAGACTGTACGTCTTTAGCAATTTGCTGCGTCAAAACAGAAATTTGAGCCTTATTACATGGTGAGCGCCCTACTTCGCATAAGGAGAGGGTGGCATTTAATATTTCAAGTTGATCGACGATATTGTTTGAGGTGTTAATGAGTGCATCTTGATTAGCCGTGACGGCAGGCTTCTGACCAGAAACGGTATTTTTTAGTGAATAAACCACCTGGCCGAGAGTTAATATCAGCACAATAGCAAAAGCAATTTTAATTTTTAGCGCATTATTATTATATTTTACATTCATGTTTAACGCTCATTAAACGACTCTTCTAACGCAGCCATTATAGGTTTAAGAGCATAATCAATAATTTTTCTACTGCCTGTTTTTACATCTGCAGTAAATTCCATATATGGTGCTAAGTGGTACTTAACCCCTTTATTTTCTAAATAATTTTTATTGATTGTGAGTTCGGCTAGAAAAAATTCTTCTTCTTTTTCTTCGTATGATCCTCTCGAGATAGATGAAATCACCGCATCGATAACACCGTATTTAGCAAAATTATAGGCATCAAGCTTTAGTTTTACTTTTTGGCCTTTAACGATAAAACCTATGTCTTTGCGGGCTATTTTTATCTCAGCTCGTAAAGCATTATTTAACGGCGTGATATCAGCAATGCTATCCCCTGGCGATATAATGGCAGAGATATAATTATAATTAAGCTTATCTACTGTACCGTCTACCGGTGAATAAACAAACAAGCGATCCACTTTATCTGAAATCGATGGCAGCATTTTTGACTTTATTGAAAGCTCTTTGTCTAGCGCAACAACCTTGGTTCGATATTCGCTATCCCTAATAAACTTGGTGTTTTCCAGTAGCTTGGTGAGACGAGTTAATAAAAAACCTTCATTAACTACTGACTCCTCTAAATTTTCAATTTCACGCAGCATATTCATTTCTTGCACTTGCATATTAAGCACGTCGGTATATGACGCCATTTCTTCTTTATACAATTGCTCTTTTATGGCGAGTTGCTTTTTAATTATGTTTAACTGGGCTGTAGAAGAAAGTATTCGCTGTTTCATAGAGTCGATGATCACCGTTTTATGGGCAATATCATGCTCCATTAAATCATCACTGGTTACATTTTTGCTATTCTCTTCTCGCCATTGCTCTTGCTGTATTTTGAGCGTTTGTGGATAGTCTTTAAAGGCTGAAAAGTCGGGTTCTTGTTGGGATATTAAAGATTCGTATTTTATTAGCTCTATCCTAAGCTGATTGATTTCAAAAAGATTAACAGCAAGATCACCAAGCTTATCTTTTGATCTTAATTGTGCAATTTTTTGGCCTTTGTAAACAATATCGCCAGGGGCGACATAGAGTTTTTCAAGTATCCCTCCTTCTAAGTGTTGCACTTTTTCGATATCTGAGTTTAGAAGTATTTCCCCTCTTGTGGCCACAGTAATTTCAAGCTCTGCTTGTGAGCCCCATATCAATAAAATAAAGAAAAAGACAAATGCAACCGAGGAAACTTTTTGTGAACTATTACTGCTGTTTTTAGCTATTAATACGCTAGAGCTATCAGAATGAACACTGTTAATAGACTCCTCGATGATGTCTTCAAAGTTTTGCTCAAGATTATCTTTACCTTTCATTTATCTCCATCACTACCTTGTTATGTCAATGAAATAAATTTTTTTAAACGGAAAGGCTAACCTGCTCAGCAATTTTTGATAGGTGTTGCTGTATTACATCTATTTGCTGCCTGCTTGGCATTTCGCCCTTTTTACTTATCCCCTCGGCCTCCCTAATCAATGGAACAGCATCTTCTTCGCACAAGTTAGACAAAGAACCTGATAAGGTATGAAAAACATGAAAAAGCGCCTCTGTATCCTGAGTACTATAATGCGCCTCAATGGTTGTTGCGGCATCAGCATTGCACTCTAAATACAAACCTAATAGCTCTTTTACGCACTCTGTATCACCATCAAACATGTCACTTAACGCTGTTATATTTATCATATTTAAAACTCATTTTGACTTGGTTAACACCACCTAAATTGACGACTTAGGTACTGTGTAATTACGATTTAATAATCCCTAATAATAACTTTAGTTTAAAATCCAGATATCTCTATAAAAAACATATATTTTATAAAGATACCTGCACTTTAACGTATTATCACTGTAAATATTTAATCGTGATTTATATTGAATCAGCCAATGTCGTTGAGTCATCCTCTGTTGTTGTATGAGCGCTATCATCAAAGCTGGCGCTGTCATCCATAACGTCAATACCGAGATCGGTGTTATCACCTGAAGTCCAATCACCTGCATTACTATCATCAGAGCCTGTGATTAATTGTTGCGTATCAGCACTTGAGCCATCCATTTCATAAGAGGAATTAACGTCAATGATAATAGACGTTGCTGCTCCATCAATTGGTTGATCCATGCTATTAACACCACTCATGTCCATATTAATATCACCGCTAAAGTTTTCTGGTATTTCTAGCTTGACTGGTTGACATAAGTCCCCAGCAATTAAGTATTCACTGTCTCCTTGCTCTATACCTGACTGAGGCGAAACACCTTCTGGTAAACCAGAAATAATCACATGGTCGACTTCACTGTTTGAGCTGATATCTGTTGGTATGAATACATTTACACTGCCACCAGGTGCTGCTGTATAGTCATAATCTTCAGATTCATTCCCTACTGCAGAGCCAAGGGTTATTGAGCTATCGACTGTATCTGTGCCATTACTGACACTGTAAGTTAAGTCTAAAGAACCTTGTGAATCAGTATCTTGCTCAACACTATAGCTACCATCAAGTAAATCGATAACGACTGCATTTTCTGCCTGCACGTTTGAAACAGTTAAATTATCACCTTCTATACCTTCTACATTTTCAAGTAACTCATCAACAGTTACGATTGTTGCAGCTGGCGCTTCGATACTTGCCTCGGCAATATTATCTACTGCTGCCTCTGTGTTTATTGCCGATATTTCAAAATCAACCGAATGAGATGTGCCGTCATCTACGGTAAAATCGACAGTGACCGGTCCTTGATAATCAGGATCTGACCAGAATGTCCATGTCTCATTATCGTTGTCTATCAATACTCCTTCTTCACCTGAATAACTCACGCTTTCAACATTGACAGCCTCTGAATCTAAACCTTGAGATTCCAATAAATCGCTGGCCTCTAAAAGTACGTAACCATCATCATTCATGGCAAATGCTTCTTCATGTGGCACATCGTTCAATAATGGACTGTCATCCTCTACTGAACTTTCATCGCCAACATCTAAAGTAACTGAAGATACTGTGACAAAGAAATTACCGTTGTAGTCTTCTGGTGGCGTCATTGATAAGTCTTCAAGATTCCATTGGGTTATATCAACAACCTGCCCTTCTTCAGTGATAGTCATGGTATTGGTGCCATCACTCACTACGAAGCCTACTGGGTAGCCTGTCATCACAAGACTTTCCATTGTTTCTGATGCATCAAGCATTTCAACATTAAGTGAGAAATGACCCGTGCTATCTTCAGCAAAAACAAGTGGCCCTTCATGAGCTGTGGTAATAACAGTACCGTCAGCTACAGGTCGAATATAAATAGGTAAGTCGACCGTTGCTTCACTATTTCCATCTGTTGCGACGATCTGCAAACCTGCGGTACCAGCAAAATCACCTGTCGGGCTAAAGGTCCAGGTTCCATCACCATTGTCAGTAATACTGCCGTCAGCCTCCTCACCATCTGCGGTAACCACTTTCGAAATGGTTAGTGAGCTGTCAACATCACCGAATAAGGCTAATAAATCAGCTTCGCTAAAGGTTATGTCGCCATCTTCTTGAATAGTCAGATGCGCATTACCATTTTGGAATGGTGAATCATCCACTGGGATGATATCCATTGCCAATTCACCTTCAACTTCCTCTCCAGTTTCATCAGAAATGGTATAACTTAATTCTATTAAGCCATTGAAGTGCTCAGGAGTAATGAGGTTATAAGTACCATCCTGATTCTGTGTTAGTGATGAGTTGGCAGGTTGACGAACCGATAGATTATCTAACGTCAGATTATCACCATCGATATCACTTGCCTGTGAAAGGATATAGTTAGGGTCAATGGTTATGCTGACGTCTTCAGTACCCTCTAGATTGATAGTAGGTGCTGTCGGTAAATCATTAATTGGATTTACTGTTAAATCCATTGCGGCAGAAACAGTTGCTTCACCATCTGAAACATCAAATGTCAGCCCTAAATCGCCGTTGTAATCTGGATCTGGTGTAATGGAGAATGTGCCATTACCGTTATCAACCACACTGCCATTACCATTAACAGCTAAATTACTAGCAGTTAACTCATCACCATCGATGTCACTGGCATTAGCCAGTAACTGCTCTTGCGTGACCGTAATAACACCATCTTCGTCCACTGAGTAAGCGACATTGCCATCAACTACAGGTGCGTCATTAACCGCCAGTGTAGTAATGCCTGCGGTGGTTTCAGCAGT
>NZ_JBFRKG010000004.1:0-98549 GCF_041469325.1 Shewanella sp. 10N.286.51.B8 | reverse complement strand
GGCGAGAAGGTCACTGAGCCATCTTGGTTTTGAACCAGGATACCGTCAGTACCAGAGTAAGACACTGAGTCTAGGCTGACAGTGCCATCCACATCACTTGAGTTCGCTAATAGCTGCTCAGCGCTAATGGTGATTTGGCCGTCTTCGTTGACTGTGTATGAGGTTGAACCCGCAACCGGTGCATCGTTGACATCCGTAACCGCGATATCGATGTTAGCTGGGGTCACAACGGTGCCATCACTGACACCAAACTCTAGCTGTAAATCACCATTGAAGTTTTCATTTGGCGCAAAGCTATGGGTGCCATCACCGTTGTCGGTAAGCACACCGTCAGTGCCGGTGTAGGTAACTGAATCAATTAGCAGGTCATCACCATCTACGTCGGTAGCACCTGCCAGCAGCTGCTCATCGGTAATGATGATTACGCCGTCTTCATTCATTGAGAAAGCTTGGTCTTCTACCTCGGCAGCATCATTTACCGCGGTCACATCGACATTAAAACTCATCGAGTCAGTAGTCGTATCTGTGGTAGGTAGATCATCAGCGTCTATCTGACCATCAGCATTGTTATCACTTGAAACATTTACCTCAAAAGTCTCACTGTTGGTCGCAGTGCTTGCATCTGTTGATGAGGCGCCATCAGATATTTCAGTTTCGCTATTTGCACTTGATGGTGTTGCTGCAGACGCAGTTGCTGACGAAGATGGCGCACCTGAACTAGTTGAAGCACCTTCAGCCCCACCGATACTTTGGGCGCCTGAAGATACAGCCTCTTCAGGGGCTGCATTAGCTGCCCCTTCGGCCGCAGAGCTACTAGCTGCTTCCGTATCAGCATCTGAGGTTGAGCTTTCAACAGCTGATGATTGAGAATCTGTTGAACTAGGGGCTGCAGAAGAAGCCTCGGCATTGGCGGCCTCTGCATCATCAGTTTGAGAGTCATCTGTTGATGATTCTGAGCCGCCTGAAGGAGCCAAGCTTTCTTCTGCCGTTTGTATGTCTACCGATGATGTCGCAGTCGCAACAGTATTGGTGACTGTTGATTGATTATTCTCAGCCTTAGATGATGAAACCGTCGAGTCTTCTGTGTTTACTTGTTCAACAGCATCATTAAGAGCATCATTTTCAGGATTATTAGACAGGTTATCATTTGACATAAAAAGGCCTATTTATAAAATAATTAATTGAATTTAAAAGCACGGAATCCCCAAGAGAACTGGGCAGTTCTCTTGTTCATTTAATAAATTTTTTGAATCATTTTCGGAAGGCCAATCAAACCCTAGTTTTTATTCACACCTATGTTAAAACTCAACATAACTATGCCTTTAGATTTAAACTAGCCTGTATAATTAACGGTAGTCTATAGTTTTGAGTTTGTGTATAAAAAACACACTTTTTTGATCTAGATCAATAAAACAACAAATCAACATGCCAAGTTGACAGGTTGACAGAGGAAGAGTATTCGAGGGGGTTGCCCAAATAGCGGCTAAATAAATAACGTTACTAGATTAAATGAAGCTATAAGTAGATTTAATATCAACTCAAATTAAAAGTAATATCCAAGAATAATATAAAAAGGCTAAGCCCCTTTATTAGTATTTTTAAAACTATTCATATGACGAATTATTAATATTGATGTGTAGCGCTTCAACAATAAATAGCTCAAAGCTGAATTTAACTATTACACTTCAACCAATACTAACCCCGACAATAGTCTGCTAATGCCAAACAATAATGACTCAATCGTAAAGCCTTAAGTGAATGAGAGAAGTTTAAGAATGGAAGCGAAAAGGATTAAAATGGCAAATGATCAGCTGATATTCCTCCATTAACAGCTAAGAATTAAGTTTTTCTCAGTAATTACCATTGCAGCATAGTTATGTCGCGATTTAGTTAAAGCGACAGCCAAATAACAAAAAAGGACTCATTAGAGTCCTTTCAACAATCTTGCTCAGCTACATTTAACCAAGGAAGTTTAACCAAGCTAGCTTAACAGCTAACTAAACCTAGCTACGTAGGCCGATGCCACGTGAAATAAGGTAGTATGCTACAAACCATAGCGAGGCACAAAAGCCTACCATAATGGCAATTGATAACGGCACACTGATATCAGCAAAGCCTAAAAAGCCGTAGCGGAACACGTTTATCATATATACCACAGGGTTTAGCGCTGACACGCCTTGCCAAAAATCAGGTAGTAATGACAGCGAGTAAAACACCCCACCAAGATAAGTCAGTGGCGTTAAAATGAAAGTGGGGATAATGCTAATGTCATCAAAACTTTTAGCAAATACCGCGTTAATTAACCCGCCTAACGCAAATAACACCGAGGTTAAAAACACCGTCATAATCACTAAGCCAACATGATGTAGGCTGAGGTTAACAAAGAACATTGCCACCAAGGTCACAATCAAGCCGACACTTAAGCCACGGGCGACGCCGCCGCCAACAAAACCGGCAATCATCACATAATGCGGCACAGGTGCCACCATTAACTCTTCAATACTGCCGTGCATTTTGGCACTAAAAAAGGACGAGACCACATTAGAATAGGAGTTGGTGATAACCGACATCATGATTAAACCTGGTGCGATAAACTCCATGTACGATACGCCGCCCATTTCACCAATACGGTTGCCAATTAAGTTACCAAAAATCAAAAAGTACAAGGTCATGGTAATGGCTGGCGGCACTAAGGTTTGTACCCAAATACGGGTAAAACGATTGGTTTCTTTAATTAAAATACTTTTAAAGGCAATCCAATAAAGCTTGTTCATTATTTTGAGTCCTTAGTTTTTTTAACTAACTCGACAAATAGCTCTTCAAGGCGATTAGCTTTGTTGCGCATTGATAGCACTTCGATATCTGCATTGCTTAACTGGTTAAACAAGTCATTCAAATTATTGGCTTTAGCCACATCCACTTCCAATGTGTGACCATCCACTAAGCGACAACTCATGTTATTTAATACAGGGGCAGTGGTAATATTATCGCTTAAATCTAAAATGAAGGTTTCCACATCCAGCTTACTGAGTAGGCTTTTCATGCTAGTGCATTCAACCAATAAGCCTTTATCGATAATGCCGATATTGCGGCACAGCATTTCAGCTTCTTCAAGGTAATGGGTGGTCAAAATAATGGTCACGCCTTGGGCGTTAATTTGCTTTAAGAACTCCCACATCGAGCGGCGAAGCTCAATATCTACCCCTGCTGTTGGTTCATCAAGGATCAACAATTGTGGCTCATGCATTAACGCACGAGCAATCATTAAACGGCGCTTCATGCCGCCTGATAACGCTCGTGCTTGGCTATCACGCTTTTCCCATAAATCTAACTGGCTTAAATACTTTTGTGCACGCTGCAATGCCACTGCGCGGGTCACGCCATAGTAACCGGCTTGGTTAACTACAATTTGCAGCACGGTTTCAAACTGATTGAAGTTAAATTCTTGCGGCACTAAACCAATGCACATTTTGGCGCGCTCTAAGTTGTTGTCGATATCATAATCGAACACTTTAACGCTGCCTGATGTCTTTTGCACTAATGAGCTAATCACGCCAATAGTCGTCGATTTACCCGCACCATTGGGGCCTAATAGCGCAAAAAAATCGCCCTGCTCTACGGTTAAGCTAAGGCCTTTAACCGCTTGAACACCGCTCTTATAGGTTTTTTGCAGGTTTTCGATCACCAACGCTTTGGTGGGGTTGCTCATTGTGATACCTCTGGTTCATGAATTGCGAATGACGTGCTGTTAATTACACTGTCTTAATTACATGATCTTAATGACCTAATGTAAATGATTAACACGCAAAATTTTCTGACGCCCAAAACAAAACTCCCGCCTATAGCGGGAGTTGGTCGACCACAGATTGGATTAATCTAATGGTACAACTTTAGCAATGTAAGGTAAGTTACGATATTGCTCTGCGTAGTCAATACCATAGCCGACGATGAACTCATCAGGAATGGTAAAACCAATAAAGTCGACTGGTACATTAACTTCACGACGCTCAGGCTTATCGAGTAATGTACATAATGCTAAGCTTTTAGGCTCGCGCAGTAATAACATCTCACGTACTTTATTTAAGGTATTACCTGAATCAATTAAATCTTCAACAATCAATACGTCACGTCCGGCAATCTCAGATGATACATCTTTAAGGATCTTCACGTCACGTGTGCTTGTCATTGCATTGCCATAACTTGAAACTGACATGAAGTCGATTTCAACATGGCCTTTGATACGGCGACATAAGTCAGCCATAAAAACCACAGACCCTTTCAATAAGCCGACCATTAGCAAACGTTCGCTGTCTGCGTAATGGGTATTAATCCTTTCAGCTAATATATCCAGTTTTTCGCTGATTTCTTCTGCAGAAATCATCACTTCTGTTGTGTGTTTCATATTACTCTCAATTGTCGATTTTTTCGGACTTGTCGTTGGCATATCCCCAACGATTTGTCAGCCCGTGCTCTATGCCCAAATGATCTAGAATTCGGGAAACCATGAAGTTTACCAGATCTTCTATCGATTTGGGATAATGATAAAAGCCTGGTGCCGCTGGCATGATGGTCGCGCCGTTGCGAGTCAGGCTTAACATATGCTCTAAGTGTATGGCACTAAAAGGAGTTTCCCGAGGAACAAGGATTAATTGACCGCGCTCTTTTATTACTACATCTGCCGCTCTTTCTAACAAATTATTACTCATTCCGGTGGCAATCGCCGCTAAAGTGCCTGTTGAGCAGGGGCAAACCACCATTTGCTTTGGCGCCGCACTGCCAGATGCCGGTGGCGAAAACCATTCATCTTTGCCCAAAACCACCAGCTCACCAGCAGCATTTTTATCCATCTTAAAATGGGCTAATAACTGCTGACAGGCTTTTTCTGAGTTTGCGCTCAGTTGCAAACCTTCTTCAGTGGCAAGCACCACTCTGGCAGCACTTGAGATCATCAAAAACACTTGGTAATCGGCGGTCAGTAAGCACTGCAGTAACTTTAAACCATAGGGCGCACCAGAAGCGCCAGTCCACGCGAGACTAATGGCCTTTTCTTTTTTTGCGTACGGGTGGTTCGAATTACTCATATGTTCTCTTTTAATCAAGCTTTACCGCTTATACGGCCAAAACCGACTTATTGATGACTATTAACCTAAACTAACCTTATCTAAAAGGTTATTTTAGGGCATTTATCAATTGTTGATGAATACCATGAAAGCCGCCATTACTCATAATCACTACGGTATCACCACTTTGTGCTTGAGCTTTAACTTGAGCAATAATGGCGTCGATATCCGTAAACACGGCAACAGGAATACTGGCGCTAGCCATATTGGCTTTTAAATCCCAGCCGACATTGTCCGCTTGATACAAAAAGGCGCAATCCGCTAAGGCCATAGATGCTGCTAAAGTGTCTTTATGTACGCCGCTTTTCATGGTGTTTGAGCGCGGCTCGAGCACCACGATTAATTTACCTGTAGCTAAATCGCCCTCGCCCACTTTGGCGCGCAGGCCTTGTAAAGTCGTTTCAATGGCCGTTGGATGATGCGCAAAGTCATCATAAACCGCAATGCCATTAACGGTATCTAATAGCTCTAAACGACGTTTTGGCGGCGCAAATTGGCTCAAGGCTTCAATAGCATGACTTGGCGCTACGCCAACATGCCTTGCTGCTGCGATGGCCATTATGGCATTTTCAATATTGTGCTGACCGATTAAGCCCCAGTTTAATATGCCTTGGGACTCGCCATTAAACATCACTTCAAACTCATGACCGTCTGCAGCAATGGTTTTACCATACCAGCCTGTGGCGCTATGCTCAGTTGCATAAAAATGCTCTTGCTCGCTCCAACAACCTAATTCAATCACTTGTTTTACCGCCTCTACTTCAGCAGGCCAAATGACTTTACCTTCACCAGGAACCGTGCGGATAACATGGTTAAATTGACGCTGAATAGCAGCCAGATCGGCAAATATGTCGGCATGATCAAACTCAAGATTATTGATCACTAAAGTGCGCGGGCGGTAATGCACAAACTTAGAGCGTTTATCGAAAAAGGCACTGTCATATTCATCGGCCTCAACCACAAAAAAAGGCGAGTTACCTAAACGGGCTGACACGCCAAAGTTTTGCGGTACGCCACCAATTAAAAAGCCCGGCTCATAGCCGCAATATTCTAATACCCACGCCAACATACTGGAGGTTGAGGTTTTACCATGGGTGCCTGATACCGCCAGTACCCAGCGTTCTGGCAAGATATATTCTGATAAAAACTGCGGCCCTGAGGTGTATTTAATGCCACGGTTTAATACTGCTTCAACACAAGGATTACCACGGCTCATAGCATTACCAATGACCACTAAATCTGGCTGATTTTCACCTTCTTTACCCAGCTGTACGGGGTCGAAGCCTTGAATAAGCTCAATGCCTTGCTGTTCAAGCTGGGTGCTCATAGGTGGATACACATTGGCATCACTACCGGTGACTTTGTGTCCCATACCGCGGGCTAATAACGCTAAACCGCCCATAAAAGTGCCACAAATTCCAAGAATATGTACGTGCATGCCGTTGCTCTACTTAAAAAATAATCAGGGGGCTATTCTAATGCAAATAGGGGGTTAATGTCAGTTATCGCTGCTAACAAAACAGGCAAGCATAAATGCTTGCCTGTTTTAAGGGGCTATCCATAAGCTTGGCTTAGATTACTGCTTAAGCCTTGGTTGTAGTTTTAAGTATTCGTTTTAGCTTGCAGCAGCGCGGTTAACTTATCTATCTTATCGTGCAGCTGCTGAATATCTTCCGCGGTTGCCGCTGTTTTTGACTCAACGTTTTTATCATCGTTGGCTTCTTGCTCTTCACGCATTATTTTGGTTTCTTCGCCCATCACATCTAGCACTGCGCCCACCATCATGTTTAAAAACACAAAAGTCGTTAAGAAAATAAACGTCAAGTAATACAGCCAACTTAGTGGATACACTGCCATGGTTTCGTACATGATCGAGGTCCATGACTCGAACGTAGAAATACGGAACAATGTCAGCATCGCAATAGACACATCGCCCCATAAAAAGTCATTCACATGGGCAAAAAACATGCTACCAATCGCGCCATAAATATAGAAGATTACAAACATTAATAATGCAATATAACCCATGCGTGGAATGGCTTTAAGCAGCGCATTAATCAACATTCTCAGCTCTGGCACCATAGACACCAGTCGTAACACCCTGAAAATACGTAATAGTCGCGCCAGTAATATGGTGGAGCCACCCAATGGTACTAAACTGCCAATCACAATAATGGTGTCGAAGATATTCCAGCCCTTGGAGAAGAAGGACTTAATACCATCACTGGCCATGTAGCGAATAATGAGCTCAAACAAAAAGAACACTGTAATGGCAATATCCAACACATATAAGCTGTTTTCAAGCCAAGTAGGCAAATGATAGGTGTGAGCACCAATAGATAATGCCGACACAATAATCACAAAAATAACAAATCCCTGGAAGGTTTTGCTTTGGTCAATTTTTTTTAGTACTGAGAGCATACCTGTTGCTTGCATAATGAATGGTTTTCTCCAAATGAGGCGCACTTTTGAGGACAGCAGAGCCTACTGAACCATGCTTAAATTAGAATTAAAAGCTTCAGCTATCACTAATGTTACAGTTAATAAAATACTTAGGTTGGCAACTAGCCTTGATAAATCTCTAGCGGTAAATCATCAGGATCGCTAAAGAAAGTGAACTTCTTGCCAGTGTATTCATCGATTCGAATAGGCTCGACATCGACATTGTGTGAGGTTAAATGCGCCACGACCGCATCAATATCGGTGACCTTAAAGGCTAAATGACGCAGTCCTTGAGCCTCAGGATAACTGGGGCGTATAGGCGAGTTTGGAATAGAAAACAGCTCAATCTGACTGCCATCTGCCAGCTGTAAATCAAGCTTGTAAGATTGGCGATCTTCACGGTAGTTTTCTGCCAACACCTTAAAGCCTAAAACCTCAGTGTAGAAGTGTTTTGAGCGCGGATAATCTTCACAAATGATCGCCACATGATGAATACCTTTAAACATAGCCTTTCCTATTCGGTTAGTGATATTAGCAACTGCTGTAAGTCAGCTTAACGGCCTTTTTTAGACTGCGCTAAGGCTTTTTGGCGGGCTTGTTGCTTAAGGGATCCCTTTTTCGTTTTACGGGTCACGGGGGCAACTTGGGTTAAATCGGGCTCAAACCCTTGCAGCCATTGCTGTGGTAAACGTCTATCTAAAAAGGCTTCCAGTTTTATTAATTGCGGCTCATCATCAACACTTAACAAAGTAATGGCTTGGCCTGCTTTGCCAGCGCGGCCTGTACGACCAATGCGGTGAATGTAGTCTTCGTTTTGAAACGGCAGCTCAATGTTCACCACATAGTTTAGCTCATTAATATCTAGCCCTCTGGCAGCAACATCGGTGGCCACCAGCGCTTTAATGTCACCCGACTTAAATTGGGCTAACACACTTTCACGCACCGCCTGTGACAGGTCGGCATGAAACGCCGCGGCATTAACCCCCGCTTGTTTCATTTGCGCAGCTGCTTTATCCGCCCCTTGCTTGGTGCGGCTAAAGATTAACGCTTGTTGCCAACTTTCTTTGTTAATCAAGTGACACAATGCGGGCATTTTTTTATTGGCATCAAGGTTATACACCCGCTCAACAATTTTGGCCGCTGTCGTATTGCGCTCGCTGGTTTCAATCACTTGAGGCGATTGCAGCAGTCGCTTACTGAACTTAAAAATTCGCTCATCTAACGTTGCTGAAAACAATAAGGTTTGGCGCTCTTTTGGCAGGCGCTTTAATACCTCGATAATTTCATCTCTAAAGCCCATGTCTAACATGCGGTCGGCTTCATCAAATACCAACTGGCTGATGTTTGATAATGTCATCACTCGATTACGTAAGTGATCTAATAACCTGCCCGGCGTAGCAACAATAATATCTGCCCCCGCTTTAATGGCATCAGCCTGCGCTTTAATACTCACGCCGCCATACACCATTAGCGAGCTAATTTGAGTGTGCTCGGCATAGGTTTGAATGCTTTGGTTTACTTGTTGGGCCAACTCACGTGTTGGCACCAATATTAACGCGCGAGTGCGTTCTTGATGCTCACAAGGCGATGTATTAACGAGTTTTTGTATTATCGGCAATGCAAAGGCTGCGGTTTTACCCGTACCCGTTTGCGCCCCAGCTAATACGTCTTTTCCGGCAAGCACCACTGGAATTGCTTGTTGCTGGATCGGTGTAGGTTGCTCGTAACCTAAACGGGCTAAATGCTCAACTAACTCAGCTTGCAGCGATAACGAAGAAAAAGACATAAACACTCCTAAAAACAGATACCCCAAAGTTTACCATGCTGGTTATTTTCTCAATAGGAAGAGTTTTGTCATTACCATCAGCTTGATGATGTCATTTGTAGGCTATTAATTAGTGCATACAACTGCCAAGACACAAAAGCGAAACATTTCGTTCACAAAAGCATCAACTTTGCGTAAGACCTTGTTCATATAACCGCTCTATGCTTTTCAAGTTTCCAAGGGTTGAGCCACGAATTGCAGCCTACCCCACCCAACTCGTCAATAGGATAGACAACATAATGAATAAGACCTGGAAAGCATCATATGGTGTGCTTGCTTTAGTCATTTCAAGTGCCCTAAATGCTGAAGTGCTACCGACATACCAAACTGAAAATGCTTGGTTTACTGATGCACAAAGCGCAATCGATGCAAAACTGAATACCAATAATCAATTCAAAGCTAAAAACGTGATCATTTTTGTTGGTGATGGCATGGGCGTTTCTACCCTAACGGCATCACGCATTCTTCAAGGACAATTGGCAGGAAACCCTGGTGAAGAAGGCTACTTAAGCTTTGAAACATTCCCGCACACTGCTTTAGTCAAAACCTACAACGTTGATGCGCAAACCCCAGATTCTGCAGGCACCATGACAGCAATGATGTCGGGTCTTAAAAGTGATGCTGGTGTATTAGGTGTTGATGAAGACATCGTGCGCGGCGACTGCTCAACCGTTGCTGGTAACGAAGTAGTCACAGCGCTTGAGCTTGCTGAAATTAAAGGTTTAGCAACGGGTATTGTCTCAACTGCGCGCATTACCCACGCTACACCCGCTGCAACTTATGCAAAATCTGCCGACCGCAACTGGGAAGATATCTCTGACATGCCAGAAGATGCGGTAACTGGCGGCTGTAAAGATATTGCCGATCAACTAGTGAATTTTGAAGCCAATGTCGAAGCCCGTTTTAAAGGTGTTGATATTGATGGTATCGACGTGGTTATGGGCGGCGGTCGTCGTCATTTTTTACCAAAAGATGCCAGCTTTAACAGCGCAGATGCCGTGAGTGAGATTGAAGGCGATCGCACAGATTCACGAGATTTAACCGCTGAGTGGCAAGCAAAATACAGCGAAGGTGTTTATGTAATGGATCAAGCAGGATTTGATGCCATTGATACCGAAAACACCAAGCAGCTGATGGGGTTATTTAACGAATCTCATATGCAGTATGAAGCTGACCGTGACAATGATGTTGCAGGTGAGCCATCAATTGCACAAATGACCAGTAAAGCTATCGATATCCTAGATAATAACGATAACGGTTTCTTCTTAATGGTGGAATCAGGCCGTATTGACCACGGTCATCACGCAGGTAGCGCTTATAACGCGTTAACCGATGTCATTGCATTGTCTGATGCCGTTAAAGAAGCGGTCGCAAAAACTGACCCAAGCGAAACACTGATTCTGGTTACCGCTGACCACGGTCACGTGTTCACCATTGCCGGTTACCCAAAACGCGGCAACCCTATCTTAGGTAAAGTTGTTGGTATCGGTAGCACTGAACCTTCAACAGCATCTGATGGCCTACCTTACACCACTTTAGGTTACACCAACGGTAATGGCTTCCACGATTTAGGTGATGAAACCGATGCTGACGCAGGTTACGGCGAAGACGTTAACGCAGGTCGTCAAGACTTAACCAATATTGATACAACGACTTCTGGTTTCCACCAGGAAGCCTTAATTCCAATGAGCTCAGAAACCCACTCAGGTGAAGACATCACTTTGCATGCACAAGGTCCAGGCGCACAACTGGTACAAGGCGTTGTTGAGCAAAGCGTGGTATTTCACCTTATTGAGCAATCTCTCGACTTAATTCAGCAATAAGCAGGAATGAACATGAAAAACTTAAATCTATCCCTAGTCGCCCTTGCTGTAATGGGTCTATCTGCTTGTTCAGACGGTGATGATGGTTCAAACGGTGCCGATGGTTCGAACGGTTCAAATGGTTCAACGAGCCTTATCGTGCAAACAGCTTTAGCCATTGGCGATGCAAACTGTCCTAACAGCGGCGTGCAAATTGACTCAGGTATTGATACCGACAGCGATGGTGAATTGCAAAGCACTGAAGTCACAGCCACTGAATACGTCTGTGCTCCTGGTAATTCAACCGTTAGCACCAGCGACATATTAACCAGCGTTAACAACGATTGGTTTGTAGCAGGTCAGCAAGAAATCACCGCAGCACGCCAAAATTGGCTTGCTGCCACAACGCCAAGTATGGCTACAACGAGCAGCGCTAAAACATCAGTACCATCTGTTGCGGCAACTAATGCTAGCGCCTTAAACGAATTACGTGGCAGTGCTAAAAACGTGATTTTATTTGTCGGTGACGGCATGGGCATTTCAACGGTGACAGCAGCGCGTATTTTAGAAGGCCAAATGCAAGGTAAAAACGGTGAAGAGCATAACCTTTCATTCGATACCTTCCCATTTGCAGGCTTAGCTAAAACCTACAACGTTGATGCACAAACCCCTGACTCAGCAGGCACTATGACTGCGATGATGAGCGGCGTAAAATCTGACGCAGGTGTCTTAGGTGTTGATGAACATGTTGAGCGCGGCGACTGTAGCACTGTTGCGGGCACTGAGTTAATTACCGCATTAGAACTGGCTGAAATCGCGGGTAAATCTACAGGTGTTATCTCAACGGCGCGTATTACTCATGCAACGCCAGCGGCAACCTACGCAAAGTCTGCTGATCGCAACTGGGAAGATATTTCCGACATGCCAGAAGATGCGGTATCCGGTGGCTGTAAAGATATTGCTGACCAATTAGTCAACTTCGAAGCCAACCTAGAAGCACGTATTAGCGGTATTGATGTTGATGGTATCGACGTGGTAATGGGCGGCGGTCGTCGTCACTTTTTACCTAAAGATGCTGCTTATAACTCAGCAGATGCCGTCAGTTCAATTGAAGGTGACCGCACCGATGGTCGTGACTTAACCGCAGAATGGCAAGCCACTTATGCAGACGGTGTTTATGTGATGGATCAAGCAGGTTTTGATGCCATTGATGCAGCTAGCACGACTCGCGTAATGGGCTTATTTAACGAGTCTCATATGCAGTATGAAGCTGACCGCACTAATGATGTTGCGGGCGAGCCATCGGTTGCAGAAATGACCGCTAAAGCCATTGATATCCTTGATAACAATGATGAAGGTTTCTTCTTAACCGTTGAGTCTGGTCGTATCGACCACGGCCATCACGCAGGCAGTGCATACAACGCCCTAACGGACACAATTGCATTTTCTGATGCGATTGCCAAAGCCGTTGAAATGACCGATATGTCAGATACGTTAATCATTGTCACCGCCGATCATGGCCACGTATTTACCATTGCTGGTTACCCTAAACGCGGTAATCCAATCTTAGGTAAAGTGGTTGGCATTGGTAGCGAAGAACCATCAACTGCGGCAGATGGCATGCCATACACCACACTGGGTTACACCAATGGTCGCGGCTATAAAAACCTCGGCACTGAAACCGATGCCGATGCTGGATACGGTGAAGATATTACTGCAGGTCGTTTTGACCTAACCGATATCGACACTGCTTCAACAGGTTTTCACCAGGAGTCTTTAGTGCCGACTAGCTCTGAAACCCATGCGGGTGAAGATGTCGGTATTTATGCTTACGGCCCAGGGGCAATGTTAGTTAACGGCACCAATGAACAGAGTGTGATTTATCACATCATGGACTTTGCCGCCGACTTAACCAACAAAGCGAACGCAGCAATAGCGAACTAAACCGTTCGCTTACAAGCGAACGAGTCTAAAAGCCAAGGCTGCAACCTAATTGCAGCCTTGGTTTAATTGATTATTTTAGCCTTAACCTTTTTATATCGACATGCATCACTATCAGCAATGTCATAGGAGTTCCCGTGAAGTTACCTCTGCCTTTATCAATCATGTTTTCAAGTCTGCTTATCACTTTATCCGCTGCAAGTTACGCCCAATGCGACTTATCCTCGTCAAGCTTACAGGCAAGTTATCAACTCACCTCCACTGATAGTCCAGTCAGCCAACACCAGAATAAAAGCAGCCTTAATTTATGGCGCCAAGGCAATACCGTGGCGCATCAATACCCGCAAACTGATATCACTGAATCATGGTTTTTGCTCAATAATAAGCAAATCAAACCCACCCGTTTTTTTGATGGCTATCAACGCGGTATTGAATACCAACCAGGCGAAATGGTTCACGGCAAGTCTGAACACGACTGGTCATATCGCTATCAATTTATCTCTGACAAGCTTATTTCACAGTTAACACTTAGCACCGAAACAGGCAAAGGCTGTGAGCGTCAGCAAGTGCTCACTCAAACCTCTGCAAACAGTAAAATTGAGCTAGTTTGGTTACCTGAACTACAACTTATCAGCCGCTTTAGTTGGACAAAAGGCCAAGGACAACATCAAACACATGAGCAATGGCAACTCACTGAACTCAGCCATGATGCAGATAAAGTCGCTGCTTTTTTCAAACAGCTTAATCATTACAAAATGACCGATTACGCCGATATTGGTGATGACCATAGCGATGAGTTTTTAACGAACATGGTAACTTTGGGGTTTGTTGAGCACGGCGCATCTGGGTTTTATGACACCGAAGGCAAAGCGCTTGCAGGTAATGGGCATGCTCATTAAGCATTGAGCATTGAGGGCAGTAGAAGTAATCCAATAAAAATGCCGACTTTCTGATTAAGCTACACAGTATTGGTTACTGTGTGCCTAGGGTCTGTTGATCTTTCACGGTTGTTTTTGCAGCGAATTGTTGGCCATTTATACAAGGCAGAGGCTTTGCAGTGTAGTTATTCTACATAATGAGCCGATAACGAAGTAAAAATGGCCAACAAACGCTGTCCGAAGGATTCGGCTAAAAACGAATTACGCTTTGTTGAGTGAATTTTTTGCAAACAAAGAGCGCTTAGATTGCTAGGCTGCACTCCACTCGCCGCGCTTAATTCGTTTTTATCTCGAACAAAATGCCACCAGCAAAGATCAACAGACCCTAGAGAATACTCGGCAACTTTCAGTTTATTCGCATTTGAACGAATTTATAACTTAATTTTAGCTGTTAAAAATAGCCGTTAAAATTAAACGTTAAAAATAGCCGTTAAAATTAAAAGCTACGCTCTGTGGTTTCACCATTAATCACAATAACCTCTTGCTCATCGGCATGGAGGAAAAAAGCCGGATCATCTTCTGGGGTATTTGGCAATTCAGGGTCATCATTTTGCGCAACGCAGGTATAACCTAAGCTGTAGTTATTGGCGACCACAAAACCAAACTCGTAGTCATAACTTACAACATCATCGTTTGCATCCAAAACAGGATTAACTCTGGCTGCTGCAATAGGCGCCACCATGATGAACTGACTTTCGCTATCACGAAAATCATCCATATTTTCAAGGGCTGTGGCTTCAGGGTATAAATACACTGCGGAGCTAAACTCTGAGCCCCCAGCTGCCATTTCACATTGCTCAATCACCTCAGTAGAGACACTACCATTAATGGCGCCAACTTCTGCACTATTTACCAATTGCACTGATGTTGGCTTTAAGGTCCAGTAGTCTTTATTACCTTTTGGCCCTTGTAAGCCTTTTTGTAAATTAAACTCAGCCACAAAACTATTGTTACCCGCTGCTATGGTGAATGCTTTATTAAAGAACAAGCGACCAGTATTGTCATCTTCAGCGCCAACCCCGCCACAACTGCCATTGCTGTTAGTGGTTAACCCTGCAATGGTTTCGTCCATCGTTTGTACATAGGAGCTTTCTTCATTGACCACTTCACTGTTTTCCATGTAAATACACATTTGGTATTCACCAACAACCACATCTTGGCCGCTCACTAAGGTTTCAACCTCTGAGCCTTGAAATTCTAATAAATCGACTTGCTTTAATTCGCCGTCTTCTGACACGTCAAATGAGATACTGCCAGCATCATTTTTTAACACCACTTGCTTAAACGCTATGGTGACTTTTTTTGCATCAGCAGGATTATCTGACACCCCTAAATTAAAGGTTCCGGTTTCAATGACCGGAGTAGAGTTATCACTATCACTTCCGCCACAGGCCGTTAATAATCCAGCCGTTGCGATAAGAAATGCTATTTTTGAAAGTTTCATTGGTTATCGACCTTTATCATTACAACCTAAGGTTGAAGTGTAGCATAGCAAGTCACAGCACAGCTCGACGAAAGCACAGTCGTATCAATACCTACGCCCAAATAACACTTAGGTCATGACAATGTTAATGTCCTGCCGTGCTTGGTCCATAACCACCAAACTTGGTAGCAAAATAGCCAATAATCCAACCCGCGATTAATCCATCGGCAACAAACCAAAATGGCGATTGCAATGCACCGCCCAGACCGAATATGGCGAAGTGGTTCATAGTAAATCCGCAAGCAAGAGTGATATCGACTTCAGTTTATTCCTTACAAGCTCATCTGGCATGATGATAATGTGTCTAACCGCCTAACTTTATTTTAAACCGTGGATATTACCTAAATATTCATTTTCAATATTTGTAGATAACTCCCATACACTTGCTTATGAAGATTGAAATAAAACCAGTGCATTATTGGTTTCAAATGACTACCTTTAATAAGTACAAACATAAACGATGTTTGCCATCGATTGGAGACCGAAATGGATAAAGCACTGCAAACCATGATTGCTAATATGCCAGAAAAAACAGGCAAGTCATTACCAGAGTGGCTCGATATACTTGCAAAGCAGAACATTGAAAAGCATGGAATGGCAGTAAAATATTTGAAAGCTGAACATGATGTTAGCCATGGGTTTGCCAATACCATCGTCACCTTATCAAAACAAAAAGACGAATCAGCTGATGAGTTAGTCACTCAACAATATCAAGGCAAAGAAGCCCTGACGCCAATCTATGATGTGCTTATTGCTATTGTGAGCGGCTTTGGCCAAGACGTAGTGATAACCCCTAAAAAAGCGACAGTGAGTATCATTAGGAAAAAACAATTTGCCCTGATTAAACCTGCGACCAAAACCCGTATCGACCTAGGGTTAAAAATCAAAGACACACAACCTCAAGGTTGCCTTGAAGATTCTGGGCCTTTTGGTGCAATGTGTAGCCATCGCATACAATTAAAAGATATTGCGGATGTGAATGATGAAGTAAAGCAATGGTTGCTTTTAGCATACGATCAATCTGTTTAATAGCAGTGATACAGGTTAGCTGCTTAAACTGAATTCATGAGTTAAGAATTTCAGTTAGGCAGCCAAACCAACCCATTAAGCTCGATAAAAGCCTTTCATTACCTTCCCGCCGTACTTGGACCATAACCACCAAACTTGGTAGCAAAATAGCCAATAATCCAACCCGCGATTAATCCATCAGCAACAAACCAAAACGGTGATTGTAATGCACCGCCAAGACCAAATATAGCCACAATTAAGGCTTGAATTTGATCATAGGCCACAAAGGTAAACACCAGATTCATCCAGCCGCCCATTATGGTTGCGGTTAGCCACCAAGGCATGGCTATTTTTAACACCGGATGATAATCAAATACCCCAGCAAGCCCAATAATGGCGCCAAAAGTGATATACCACAGCAGTAATCCCCACAAAAACAATAAACTGGTTTCTGGGGCAAGCCATGGCACTATCCAAAAGCACAATACCCCAAAGGCTAAACCAATAAGCTTGCCAACGGCGGTGCGGGTGACTAAAGAAGGGTTAGAAATCATAATGACCTCCATACTATTTGAATGAGTCAGGTAAATCACCTGACTGATTTAGCCACGGCGATTAAGGGCTGCTATTAGCGGTTCACAACAGCGTTTATTCACCGCCAAGGTTGTTGTAAAGACCTCCATATTAGCCCTATCTGTTAACCCTCAATGTGATCTTGGATAATCAATGCTTGGATTAATACTTAATTATTAGCCAAGGCGAAACAGCAATAAGGCTCGCTCATTGTCAGTGCTTTTATTAGTTTGACCATCATCAAGCTGAGCATCATGAATAAAGCCATTGCTGATAAGCACTTTAATAGAACCCAAATTATCTTGGGTCACTTCGGCAAATATTGGCCTTTGAGTTTGCTCCGCTAAAAAGACTCTTAAGGCATTAGTACCGATGCCCTGACCCCAATAGTCTCTCCCAAGCCAATATCCCAATAGCCATTGCTGCTCACTTTGCCATAAAACCACACTGCCAACGATATCGTTATCAACAATTATCGCTTTGGCTGTTATATCAGCATGACTCAAAATATTGCTCTGCCAATGTTCAAAAAAGGCATTACGGTCTCTCGCCGGAAAATCGGCCATCTCATTAGCCTGTGGATCGGCTTGAAACTGATATAAATGTTCTAAATCGGTGGCTAATACATTCCTAAGCTGTAAGTGCATGCTTCCCTCTCATCTTTCATTCCATTAATTGCATTTCGACGCGCTCTTTTATCAGTATGCTTATGCAAAATTGCCAAAAATTGATAAACTGTCTGGCTTAAACCTAACCTTTCTTCAGATTAATCTCTACTCACAGGAAAACCATAGTGACCGATTCATCAATGCGCCTTAATAAATACATCAGTGAAAGTGGCATATGTTCAAGACGTGATGCCGACCGTTTTATTGAGCAAGGCAACGTGTTTATTAACGGTAAGCGTGCACAGGTCGGCGACCAAGTTAGCTTTGGTGATAAAGTAAAAGTAAACGGTCAAGATATTGAGCCAAGAGATGCTGAAGATTTAGTCTTTATCGCCCTTAATAAACCCGTGGGCATTGTCAGTACCACCGAAGGCACCGAACGCGATAACATCGTCGATTTCGTCAATCACTCAACCCGCATATTCCCTATTGGTCGTTTAGATAAAGACTCCCAAGGTTTAATCTTTTTAACCAATAATGGTGACTTAGTTAATAAAATCCTCCGCGCGGGTAATAACCACGATAAAGAATACGTGGTCACGGTGAATAAACCCATTACCGATAGCTTTATCAAAGGCATGGGCGCTGGGGTACCGATATTAGGGGTAGTCACGAAAAAGTGTAAGGTTGAACAAGTATCACCGTACGCTTTTAAAATCGTATTAGTTCAAGGTCTTAATCGCCAAATTCGTAGAATGTGTGAACATTTTGGCTTTGAAGTCACCAAGCTTGAACGCCAACAAATCATGAACGTCAGCCTCAAAGGTCTGCCAATCGGTGAATGGCGTGATTTAGATAAGCAAGAGCTAGATGTATTGTTTGAGATGATTAAAGACTCATCATCAGAAGACAAAAAAGCCCCAAAGAAAAAGTCTCAGCCTAAAGTTAAAACCGTAGCTCGTGAAAAAATTGAAGGCCCAGAGCACTTTATGCAGCACAACCGCAGCACCAAGCATAAAGGCCAAGCAAAAGGTGGCGGTAAAGGCCAAACTAAAGGTCAAGCTAAGGGAGCAGGTAAAGGCGGCAAAGGTAAGCCAAGCGGCGGTCGTAAGCCAAATCGCGCGCGTTAATTAAGCCGAGTTGAAATTGCGTCATTCGCCTTACTCGTTTTAACTCTCGCACTAGAAATAAAAAGCGCCAATATAAGAATATTGGCGCTTTTTATTGTTTGCAGCTCAGCTGCAAGCTAACCGTAGCAATACATTCGCTGGTAGATATAGCAACTCTGAAACAAGCCTAGAGATGGTTGTACTAGCGCAATAATAAAACAAAAAATACCAATAACTATGAAACACCCAAGGTAATTTAATCAGGTTGCTGCAAAATTTAATGGTAAATGACTAAAAGTCACTTAATTTAAACCCACACTCATCAAAGTAAAATCCTTCCTAACCGATAATTTATTTTTCTAGCTTAGATGCTCTCTAACGCTAATAAAGCAGCCCCTATCGAACGAGAACAAACTCATACCACATCCTAAAGTATGTGTAGATAAGCCAAGCACACCCTTTGTGATAATTGTCAAAAATAATAATAACCGCCATGATCGCAGCGCGAGTTTATTTAAGCTCGCAATAAAGTGAAAATCATCAAGCTATCACTACAGATAGTTAATACATGGATATGGAGTTTTTAAATGGATTTAAATCGTAATTGGTGCAAAACAATTATTGCGTCTGCACTTACAATAGCTTTAACGGGTTGTGGTTCTTCTGATTCAGATGAAGCAACACAGAAGAATGTTGCACCTTCTATTTCATCAAGTGCGCTAATCACTGCGACAGAAGATACTGAATATCGTTACCAAGTTACTGTAACAGATCCTGATGATGCTAATAACGGCACTGATTTAGGCTTTTCATTAACCAACCCTCCAGAAGGTATGAATGTCTCTGACACAGGACTTATTACTTGGACTCCGACTGAAGGCATATTAACCTCCGGGCTAATGTCTGTAATTGTGACTGATGGTGGCGAGGATAATGCTGTAGCTTCAGGGCAAAGTTTTGAAATTATTGTCACACCAGTTAATGATGCTCCTACAGTTACATCTGTGGACGAGCAAACAGTCATTGCCGGCTCAGCATTCTCTTATCAACTTATTGTCACTGACGTTGATGATGTCGATATTGAGAATGACATTAGCTTTGAAATGATTACCGGTCCAGCTGAATTATCGATTTCTGCATCAGGCTTAATCAGCTACGACTCTACTGTCACCGAAACCACCAAAACTGATATTTCGATACAAATTGCTGACGGCGGTGAAGATAGCGCTGCGCCAGCTATCGTTAACTTTACACTTGAAGAGCAGTTTTTTATCACTTTAAATGGTATGACAATTAACTATTTCAACGGTGAAGCTATTTCAAATAGCCAAATTGCTGTTTCAAATGGTAATGAAATCATCCAAAGTATCGAGTCTAATGAATCTGGCGCTTTCTCTGCGAGCGTACAAGATACTCAGCTAACTGAACGAATGACCTTTACCGCTGATGCGACAGGTTATTCAGAGGCGGCGTTGAGCATTTCAAATAATGAAGTTGCTCAAGTTCATAATTTATTACTGCAGCCTGTACACACAACCGTTAACTTTGACGTCACGCAAGCAACTGAATTAACTGTTGAAGGTAGTTTATTAGTAAGTTTGCCTGAAAACAGCTTAGTGGATGCCGATGGAAACCTAGCGGCAACTGCGGTTGTTGCAGAGCTTACCGTCATCAACCCCGCCATTGATATTGAAATGATGCCTGGCGATATGTTAACAACCACAGAAACGGGTGAAATTGCACCAATTGAATCATTTGGTGCAATTACTGTTAGCTTCGAAGATGAATCAGGTAATCCATTACAGTTGGCTGAGGGAAAAACCGCTGAAATTCAGATCCCTGTTGTAGGATTTAATCCTCCAGCGACTATCCCGCTTTACTATTTTGATGAAGTATCAGGCTTATGGATTGAAGAAGGTGAAGCTACGCTCATCACCGACAATGGTGCACAATACTACGCTGGAAATGTTAGCCACTTTACCACCTGGAATGCCGATAGAATCTATGAAACCGTCATGATAAATGGTTGTGTTGAAGATGCCGAAGGAAATCGATTAGCTGGTGCCAGAGTTATATCTGATGGTCGTGATTATTTAGGTCGTTCACTGACTTATTCTGAAGATGACGGAACATTTAGCCTACCGGTTAGAATGAATTCAACTATCCTACTTGGCGCTACCATTGGGTTTCAAAGTCGCACTTCAATTATCGACTCTACCGATTCGGATTTAACATTAGCTTCATGTCTAGTGTTATCAGAGGCGTTAACTAAAATAACCTTAAACTGGGGCGAGGCGCCACGGGATTTAGATTCTCACCTTTATATAACTGATGTCGATGGCAATCAAAATCATGTCTATTTCTACAATCCGAGCGTAGTAATCGAAGAAACTATCATCGACTTAGACGTTGATGATGTAACTAGTTTTGGCCCTGAAGTTATCTCTATTCCAGAATTCCCTGTAGAAGGCACCTACGATTATTATGTGTACAATTTTTCTGGTAGCCCTGAAATCGATCCTGCCAGCACTCGAGTAGAAGTTATCTTTGAGAATGAGCAACATTTATTCACACCGCCAACTGAAAATATTACCCGATGGTGGCATGTAGCCAGTATTGAAAAAATGACTGATGGTGAACTGGTACTGACGGCGCATAACGAATGGGTTGATTCACCTTCTATTGAAATTCCAGAAGAAGTTGAAGCAGCAGCTCAGAGCTCAGCACTGCGTACCAACTCACTTATGCCAATGAAGAAGTTTAACTCTATTGTTAAAGGCTTAATTAACAGCAAGTACTACGCTGAAGAAAATCAATAATTCTATTAGCGTTTAAAATAAAAGGCATTGAGTATTCACTCAATGCCTTTTTTATTCGGTATCACTAGGTTTTTGCAATGTGCTTCTAAATTGCTAAGTTAATTTAAGTAATACCAACATCTGGCCTGTCAATAATGATGACTATTGGATTTTTAATTAACATCTTTCTCTGTAAAACGTTAGCTGATAAACACGCTTAAAACACATCAAAAAGGATGGGGTAAAGCCTAAATACACCCCTTTGGATAATTGTAAAAAAAATAATAACCGCCATGATCTCAATGCGAGTTAATCTAGCAGGTTGCACTCGCAATCAGATTGAACAAACACCTGCAATGATTACAACAAGCGATCACTACAAGCTATCAAAAAAGATAGTCACAAATGGATATGGAGTTTTTAAATGGATTTTAATCGTCATTGGCGCAAAACAATTGTTGCGTCAGCACTTACATTAATTTTAACTGGTTGTGGTGGTTCTTCAGACAGCGATAAGAGCGAAGAAATTACACCTCCGGAAACCACAACCCCTCCAGCTACCACTACACCACCTGAGACGACAACACCGCCAGCAGCGACAGAATACGATCACCAAGTATCTGGATTAGCGGTTTATCAAGGAGCGCTTGTTGGTGCTAATGTTTGTGTTGATTTAAATCAAAACTTAAGTTGCGATAGCGGCGAACCTACCTCGACAACAGACACTGATGGTAACTACCAAATAGATTGGACCAGCGAAGTTGAAACACCAAATTACTACTTACTCGCTAACTGGACCGCCGCATCTTCAGCAACAGCTTTAGCTAACGTTGATCCATTAGCGATAACAGAGCAGCAACCACCTCTAGCAATAAACACTGTGGTTAATTCACAAGGTGAAGGACAACTGCTCGCGACTTCAGAGCATAATGGAGCGATAAACAGTGCCACTCATACCGAGTTAACTCGAATTTTAGCAATGATTAAAGCACAGTTATCCCAACAAGAAGTGAGTACGTTAACACGAGAATTAAAAAGCTTACTTGCCACCTTGTACCAACAAGATGTAGACACTGTTTTTAATATTGATGCTGCAACTTCAATATCCGAACGCATCTTAGTAGTTGAAGCATTTTTACCCTACATTGAGCGATTAATTTCAGGCCAAGTGACAGATATTCTCGTAAATGAAAAAGTCTTAGCTAATACGATTGAAGCAGTCACAACACTATGGAGAAATAGTAACTTATCTTTAGATGAATTTATTAGCCTTGATTCTGACGCCGCACGTACAAATATTAATAACTCACTAATTGCATTAGGCTATGTTGAAGCCCCTATTGATAGTAGCTTGTTATCTCAAGCTGATTGGGCTGTTATTTTTAACAACATTATTAATGAGTCAGGATTTGTTAATACCTTTGTCGTCACTCCCGTAATCAATGATGATTTCGTATTTACTCTACTTCACGAAGATACCCATAAAAATCTAATTGGGGTCTATGGCAATGGCGTTCTTTTTCGATTTAATCCTGATACCGATGAAGATGGTCAAGCAACAGAATGCTGGAACTCAACAACTCAAACTTGGTTATCAGCAAGTGAAGTACCGGACAACTACACCCCTCCAGAACCCTATGTTGAAGGTAATAATTACCACACCTACTACGAAGGCACTGAAGTAGCTTTAACAATTAACTTTGAAAAACTCTTAACTGAAGACACCAAGTGGCAAACCCTATTAGCTGCGAGCCCTAGTTTATTAAACTTAGATGATGTTGAATGGCCAAGTGCAGTTTATAAAATGCAGATGTCGCTGCAAGCTGATGTCATGTGCCGAAATCAAGATGGCGGTGAATCTTATGAGTTACCTGAAAGCTCATCTCCACAACAACTCACAACTACAAACATAGCCGAAACCTTCTTTGAAAGTGATTATCCAGATTACACCCTCATAGATGAAGATGAGCAGACTATTGCTATTCATGATGGTGCAGGAAATATTAGCGAAGAGTACCAATGGACTAAATCAGAAGCACCAAACGGCGCCGATTTAATATCACTTGAGCAAAAAACGGTGGTCTCAGAACAAGAAATGTACACATTTACTAGCCACTACTTGCTAGACAGCAACACATTGAATGAAGTTGAAATCATGTCAGCCACTCCTGAGAATGTGACTGATTCAGGACTATCAATCACATTTGAAAACAGTAGTAGTTTCACAGATCGACTGCTGCAACATTTAACTGACCTATAAAATAATATGTGACATAAAAAAACCAGCATTTCTGCTTAATGCCGATCAGTTAAGGCCAATATGATCGGTTGACCGATCTTTAAAAGGCTTCAAAATCCAGTACAGACTCTTGTTTGTACTGGATTTTTTATGGAACTTTCTGAAGCTTTAGCGCGTACCTCTATCAACCGACTTACCGAGTTCGACAGTCTTGGTGAACTTCTCTGCCCAGAGCTTATTCAACATAGTCTACAATCCAATGGTGTAGCCACGCTTCGTAAGCGAAAATTACCTATGGAATCTATGATTTGGGCTGTTATCGGCATGGCCTTATTTCGGGGTGAGTCCGTTAGGCAACTGATTAATAAATTGGATATTATCCTCCCAAATGAAGTCGATTATGTTGCTCGAAGCGCTGTCACTCAGGCAAGAAAAAAATTAGGAAGTGACGTTGTAGAAGATATTTTTAGACAGACTCAGCAGCAGTGGAACATGCAGGCTGAACACCCACAATGGTGCGGCCTTAATCTTTATGGGGTTGACGGTGTCGTCTGGAGAACCCCCGATACTCCTGAAAACGATAGTGCATTTTCTCGCACGAGTAATCAATCGAATAATGCTTCCTATCCCCAAGTTCGCATGGTGTGTCTAATGGAGTTAAGTAGCCATCTGTTAGTTGACTCCTCTTTTGCGAGTGTGGCTGAAAATGAAATGACATTAGCGGCTAATCTCATCAACAACACGCCGGATAACAGTTTAACCCTGTTCGACCGGGGCTTTTACTCGTTGGGGTTATTACATGACTGGTCACAAGCGGGAAGTAATAGGCACTGGTTAATGCCATTGAAAAAGAATACACAATATGAAGTGATACGTTCTTTAGGGCGACAGGACAAGCTTATTAGGCTAACAACCACGCCTCAATCGAGAAAGAAAAGGCCTGATTTACCTGAGTTTATGGAAGCCCGTTTACTGACTAAAACAGTGAAGGAAAAAACGCTGCAAATCATCACTTCACTCACCGAGCCAATGCGTTATCCATCAGGTGAAATTGTTGATTTATATGCTCATCGATGGGAGATAGAGCTGGGGTACAGAGAGATGAAGCAGTACATGCTTGAAACTCGGTTTACACTCAGAAGTCAGCTTCCGGAATTAATTAGGCAGGAGTTGTGGGGAGTCCTTCTTGCGTATAACTTACTGAGATATAAGATGGTATTGATGGCGCACTCATTAAAAAGAGTCTTCCCTAACCAATTGAGTTTTAGAGAAGCGTCATCGCATATTATTTTTAAACTATCCCAGCTTCCTAGTATGTCTCCAGGCAATATCCCTAAGGTAATCTTTGATATAGAAAAGAATGCAAAACAGTTTGTTTTAGAAGGAAAAAGGGAGCGTAGTTACCCTAGAGTGCTGAAGTGTTCGAAGGACCGATACCCCATAAAAAAGAAAGCCGTTCACGTTAAGTGAACGGCATTAAGCATTTCTGCTGGTTTTTTTTATTGAAAAAGAAAAAAAGCATTAAGCGGTTTTCACTTTCCAGTTAACCGTTTCGCCGGCAAAGAATGGCACGATTGGATTCTGATTTGGCAAGATAATTTGCTCAGGAACAACCCACTGTTCTTTCACTAATGTCACTGTACCAGTATTGCGCGGCAAGCCATAAAAGTCGGCACCATGTAAGCTGGCAAAACCTTCTAACTTATCTAACGCACCTAAGTCATCAAACACTTGGGCATAAAGCTCTAGTGCAGACCATGCGCTGTAACAACCCGCACAACCGCAAGCTGACTCTTTACGGTGCTTTTCATGGGGCGCAGAATCTGTGCCTAAAAAGAACTTACTTGAACCCGTTGCAACAGCCGCTTGCAATGCTTGCTGATGAATATTGCGCTTAAGTACTGGTAAGCAGAAGTTATGTGGGCGTACGCCGCCAACTAATAAGTCATTACGGTTTAGCAATAAATGCTGCGGGGTAATGGTTGCGGCAATATTGTTTGGGGCGCTCGCGACAAACTCAGCCGCATCTTTAGTGGTAATATGCTCAAACACCACTTTAAGATTTGGCATGGCTTCAACAATGCGCGCCATATAGCGATCGATAAAGATTTTTTCGCGATCAAAAATATCAATGTGCGATTCAGTCACTTCACCATGAACTAGCAATAACATGCCTTGTTCGGCCATCACTTCAAAGATAGGAAATAATGCATCTAATGCTTTTACTGCAGCATCAGAATTAGTGGTTGCGCCAGCTGGATATAATTTTGCTGCCACAACGCCCGCCGCTTTGGCATCAATAATGTCTTGAGCGCTGGTGTTATTGGTTAAAAACAAAGTCATTAACGGCTCAAAACTGCTACCAGCAGGACGCGCCGCTAAAATGCGCTCACGGTAAGCTGACACCATAGCTGCATCGGTAACAGGCGGTACTAGGTTAGGCATCACAATCGCACGTTGGAATAAACGCGCAGTGGCAGGTACGGTTTCAGCTAGCATATCTCCATCACGGAAATGTAAGTGCCAATCGTCCGGCGTAGTAATTGTCAGTTGCGTCATTGTGAGCCCTTAATATCAATAGCAATAATTTGGCGCTATTGTGCCTGAAAAGGGCTTTTTTTGATAGGTGCTAAACTTAAACGCTGACTTTGCTACAGCAAAAAATATAGCGGCAATTACAATGATAAATTGCCGCGCAAAACGGGGAAATAGCCCCAACAAGCAGCACATCCAACTGAGGTTAAGCTGTCGTTTCAACTCAAGTGCATTAGCAAGTATGATAACCACTCAGCATTAGTCGCCACGGCATAATCAATAAAAAACTAACAAGGACATGTTTGTGATCAAATCCATTCCCCTATTCTTAGGGCAGCAGCTAAAACACACTACGGCCATATCATCAGCGATGCTGGTATCCCTTAGCGTAAATGCGCTGCCGATAGAAAAGATTAAGCTACCACCCAATTTTACTATCGAGGTGTATGCCGATAATGTCGAAAACGCCCGTCAAATGGCGTTAGGCGATAACGGCACCTTGTTTGTCGGTAGCCGCCGCGCGGGCAACCTCTATGCGCTAATTGATAGCAATAATGACATGAAAGCTGACAAACAAATTGTATTAGCCAAGGACTTATTTATGCCATCAGGCATCGCTTTTCATGATGGCAGTTTGTATGTGGCTGAAGTGGATAAAATCTGGCGCTATAGTGATATCGAAAAACACTTACCTAATGTGCCAAAACCTGAGCTGGTTTACGATAAGTTGCCCAATAAAGCGCATCACGGCTGGAAGTTCATCAAATTTGGCCCAGATGGCAAATTATATATCCCAGTGGGTGCGCCCTGTAATGTCTGCGAAAGCGAACTGCCTTTTGCATCGATTTTAAAGCTCGATATAGAGACTAAACAAACCACTATCGTCGCCAAAGGTGTGCGTAACAGTGTCGGTTTTGACTTTCACCCTGAAACCGGTGAGTTATGGTTTACCGATAATGGCCGCGACATGATGGGCGATGATTTACCTGATGACGAGCTTAATCATGTCACCCAAGTTGGCCAACACTTTGGTTTCCCTTATGTGCATAACGCTGACATTAAAGACCCAGAGTTTTATGATGCGGCTAAAGCCAAACTTAATACGCCACCAGCACTAAATCTCGGCGCCCATGTGGCAGCGTTAGGCATGGAGTTTTACCAAGGCGAGCAGTTTCCTGCTGAATATAAAGGCCGCATTTTCATTGCTCAGCATGGTTCATGGAATCGTAGCAGCAAGGTCGGCTATCGTATAATGCAAGTAACGTTAGACGGTAATAAAGTAAGTGATTACCAACCATTTGCCACAGGCTGGCTGCAAGGTGAACAAAGTTGGGGCAGACCCGTAGCGGTGCTCACCATGGCAGATGGTTCGCTGCTGGTTTCTGATGATGCAGGGAATGCGGTTTATCGGATTAGTTATTCTGAAAACTAATCTGGTTCATTTTTTTTCCAAACTTCGTTTGGATTAACGTCGTGGGTAACTTTATTGATTTCGATTAAATCGAGTAACGGCATTTTCAAACTTCGTTAGGATTAACGTCGTGGGTTGTCCACCCACACCCGAGCAAAAGGGAGTGGACGGCAACTCCCTCTTGCATCACCCTCGCCGCTCCGGCGAAATTTAAACAGCAAAATTTCCAACGGAGTCTGATCCAGCTTTTGACGTCATTTGTAGCCTGCCTCGGTCTTTGTCGAAAATGCTAACGCTTCCGATGGGCCATCCATGGCCCCCGAAAGCTAACCTGACATCCATGTCAGGCTCACGCTATTTTCTCGGCGACCTCTATTTAAATTGAACATTCAAGTAAGATCAAAAGCAGTTTTAAACCTTTACAGAATGAGCCCTATAACAACAAATGAACTCGCAGACTCAATAATCTCCGTTGGAAGTGTCCGAATGCGTTGAGCTAATTTGCGTGATGGAGGCAGGACGCCGACATAGCCTCAGTTGAGCCAGGGATGGCGAATCTGAGGCGGTAGCTAATTCGCTCTATAGCATGAGGAACAACACTTCGTCGGAGCGGCACAGGGAGATGCAAGAGGGGGATTGCTGTTGATCCCCTTCTTGCTCGGGTGTGGGTGGAAAACCCACGACTTTAATCTTCCAACTTAAAAACTTAGCACTCGAAAAACAATATTTCTCGAATGCTAAAATATAAAATCAACAATTACCCCCCCTAAATTACGTTAATTAGGGCAAAATAACTTAAAGCTATGGAATGTGATGGAGTTAATGTAGATGGTCGAGTTAAACGTATTAATCGGCGGGGTAATTGGATTTGTTTCAGCATTAGGTATGGAAGAATATAAACGATTTATAGCAGAAAAAGAAAAAAGTAAAACTTTGAAGAGACTACTAGTGTTGCTTTATGAAGAGGTGGAGCAAATTTCTGAATTATTATCCATTGATCTAAAAAACTTCGAGATGTGTTGCGGCAGCGGTTTAGATAACCATGATAAACTACACGAAAAAGAAAGAATAGAAAGTGTAATAAAAAGACTAAAACACAACCATATAATCTACGAATCACAATCGGAAAGACTACTTACTATTCCTTCCTATTTACCTAATTCTTTAATTCGATTTCACACTCGCCTAGCAGTTAATACAGATAAAATGTTAGATCTATTAAAAATTGAAGATGAAGAAAAATTAAAGGAAATTATAAACCTGTCTTCAATTGAATCTGAATCATTGAAAAAAGATATTAAAGATCAAATCGATAAAATTAAATCATGACTTTATCACAAAAAACCAGCCACTTTTTCAAGTAGGCTGGTTTTTTTAATCGTGATTGTTAAGCCAACGGCTTAACCAACAATTACCCTTGTGGGCGCATCGCTGGGAACAAGATCACGTCACGAATAGTGTGTGTGTTAGTGAATAACATCACTAAACGATCGATACCAATACCTTGACCTGCAGTTGGTGGTAAACCGTGCTCTAGTGCGCGAATATAATCGGCATCGTAGAACATCGCTTCATCGTCACCGGCATCTTTAGCATCAACTTGTGCTTTAAAGCGATTGTCTTGATCTTGTGCATCGTTAAGCTCAGAGAAACCGTTAGCCACTTCACGGCCGCCAATGAAGAACTCGAAACGGTCGGTGATGAAATGGTTGTCGTCGTTACGACGTGCAAGTGGTGAAATGTCAGCTGGGTAACCAGTAATGAACGTAGGTTGCATTAACTGAGGCTCAGCGGTTTCACCAAAGATTTCTTCAAGTAGTTGACCACAAGTCCAGAACTTCTCGATTGTCATGCCAAGGCTCTTAGCCAAGTCACGCATGAACTCAACGTCTTTAACTTCTTCGTAAGTCATAGACTGAATGGTTGCGTTGTCAGGGTTGTATTTTTTGATAGCGTCTAACATGCTTAAACGTGCATATGGGCCACCAAAATCAACAGTATGCTCACCGTATGGTAGCTTGGTAGAACCACAAAGCTCAGTAGCGATCGAACTTAGCATTTCTTCAGTAAGATCCATTAGATCTTTGTAATCAGCGTACGCCATATAGAATTCCATCATAGTGAATTCTGGGTTATGACGAGGCGATAAGCCTTCGTTACGGAAGTTACGGTTAACTTCAAATACTCGCTCAAAACCACCAACCACTAGACGCTTAAGGTATAGCTCTGGTGCGATACGCAAGTACATCGCCATATCAAGTGCATTGTGGTGCGTTTCAAAAGGACGCGCGCTAGCGCCACCAGGAATGCTGTGCATCATTGGGGTTTCAACTTCCATGAACTCTTTTTTGATCATGAAGTTACGGATAGCTGAAACCACTTTAGAACGCATAATAAATGCATTACGTGACTCTTCGTTAACGATTAAGTCAACGTAACGTTGACGGTAACGCGTTTCTTGGTCTGATAAACCGTGGAACTTTTCAGGCAGTGGACGCAATGCTTTAGTGAGCAATTGGTACTGCTCCATGTTCACATATAAATCGCCTTTACCAGAAAGGTGTAACTTACCGGTCACACCGATGATGTCACCAATGTCTAAACCTTGGAATGTGGCTTTAAGATCTTTTTGAACATCTTTACCCGCGTAGGCTTGAATGCGACCAGATACATCTTGGATTACCAAGAATGGGCCACGTTTAGCCATAATACGCCCAGCAATTGAACGGTTAACGTCCATGCCTTCAAGCTCTTCTTTAGTGAAGTGACCATATTCAGCTTGAATATCGGCAGCTTTGTGTTTGCGATCGAAGTTATTTGGGTGACCATTTGCAGGGCAGTTTTCGCGGATGTGATCTAGTTTCGCGCGACGTTCTGCAATTAACTTGTTTTCGTCTTGGGTTTGTTCAGTCATCTTCTTCTCTCGTTAAAGGCCAGATTTAAGGCTAGCTTCAATAAACTTGTCCAAGTCGCCATCTAAGACGCTTTGGGTATTTCGGTTTTCAACACCGGTACGTAAATCTTTAATACGGGCATCATCAAGCACGTATGAACGGATTTGGCTGCCCCAACCAATATCTGATTTGGCATCTTCCGCGGCTTGCTTATCAGCGTTCTGTTTGAGCATTTCTAACTCGTACAGTTTCGCTTTTAATTGTTTCATTGCAGCGTCACGGTTCTTATGTTGCGAACGGTCATTTTGACACTGCACCACAGTATTAGTGGGTAAATGGGTAATACGTATTGCTGATTCGGTTTTGTTGACGTGCTGACCACCTGCACCTGAGGCGCGGTAGGTATCAATACGTAAATCAGATGGATTGATATCAATCTCAATTGAATCGTCAATTTCTGGGTAAACGAATACCGAACAGAAAGAAGTATGACGCTTACCTGACGAATCAAACGGTGACTTACGCACTAAACGGTGAACACCGGTTTCTGTACGCAGCGAACCAAAGGCATATTCACCATTAAACTTGATGGTTGCGCCTTTAATACCAGCGACATCGCCGTCGGTGACTTCCATTAGTTCAGGTTTGTAATCGTGGGCTTCACCCCAACGTAAATACATACGCAGTACCATATTGGCCCAATCTTGTGCCTCGGTACCACCAGAACCTGATTGAATGTCTAAGTAGCAGTCTGCAGCATCATGTGGGCCCGAGAACATACGGCGGAATTCAAGTTCTTCCAAACGTTTCTCAAGATCATCTAATTCTGTGCTGGCATCGTTAAAGGTTTCTTCATCATCTTCTTCGATGGCAAGTTCAACCAGTCCTTCAATATCTTCAAGGCCGCTATCCATATCGTCGATCGTTTTCACGACGGCTTCTAGGGCGCTGCGCTCTTTACCTAGGGCTTGGGCATTATCTGGATCATTCCAAACTTCCGCACTTTCGAGCTCTCTACTGACTTCTTCTAAACGCTCACTTTTGGCAGCGTAGTCAAAGATACCCCCGAAGAAGTTCGGTGCGGTCAGCGAGTTCCTTGATTTTGAATTTAACTGGATTTACTTCAAACATGAATTTTCTACTTAATTTAGCGGTAAACAATACAATTAACCGCGCATTTTACCCCATGACTGCGACTAAACCTAGCGCTCAGAGGCGATTATTAACAAACATTAGTGGAATTGTTGATAACCAGGAAAAAACCGCCCATCAGCAAGCTGAACCACAAGCTGTGTTATTGGCTAAAAATGTCAGCAAATAGCCCAAAACCATGGCATTACTATAGCTAAAAATGGTTCATCAAGCCCCTGACTGGTAATGTAACCGGCTTAGAATTAATTGCTAAAAAAACGTTAACCTGCGACATAATCGGGCCTTTTATTCAGCACATCTATAACAATCTCTTTCAAATCTGCACGTTACTCCCCTTAGCTTTAAACTTTTATCAGCACTCGAATATGGCAGCGATCAACTACCAATAGCACCAAGATCAATTTAACCCCAAATTTGCGACCTAATCCCACTTAAAGCTAGAGCAAAACAGATTAAGTCACAAAACCACACCCAAGCGTGATGGCGGTTACAAAAGCTTATTCCACTTACTCAGCTTGATTCTGTTCATCTAAAAATAGGTATATTTTGTAGAGCTAATAAAGGGCGAAAATTTAGCCTGTAATAACCCCTACAAGGCCTAGTGATGATTACTCTCAAAATAGATGGCATTGCGTTAACTGTCAGTGCTGATAAAAATATTCTTCAAGCCGCTCGCGATGGCGGGATAAACATTCCTAGCTTATGCGATCCTGCAAACGGCAATACCCAGCGCAGTCATGGCAAACACAGCGATGGCAAACAAGCCTGTAATCTTTGTGTGGTTGATATCAAAAATCACGATGGCAGCTGCCGCAAAGTAAAAGCCTGTGAAACCCCTGTTGCCAGTGACATGCACATTACCACTCAAACCGCTGAGTTAAGCAAGTTACGCCAAGCAGCGTTAACCACTATTTTGTCTGATCACTTTGCTGACTGTGAAGCGCCCTGTCAGCAAGCCTGCCCTGCAGGGGTGGATATTCAAAGTTACCTGTTTCATATCGCCCAAGGTAATCACACCGAAGCGGTAAAAGTCATTAAGCAAACCTTACCTTTGCCGCTGTCTATTGGCCGTGTTTGCCCGGCCTTTTGTGAAGCCGAATGTCGCCGTGGCTTGGTTGATGAGCCAGTGGCTATTAGACAATTAAAGCGCCACGCCGCCGATTTAGACCTTGCCGATGAGCACAGCTATCAAATTGAAAAGCTGCCAGCTACTGGTAAAAAAGTCGCCATTATTGGTAGTGGCCCTGCTGGTTTAAGCGCCGGTTACTTTTTATCAAACCAAGGCCATCAGGTGCGCATTTTTGAGTCTATGCCCAAAGCGGGCGGCTGGCTGCGCTATGGCATTCCTGAGTATCGCTTACCTAAAGATATTCTTGATAAAGAAATTGATTTACTTAGCCAAAATGGCCTAGACATTGTCACTAATACCCGCCTTGGTGAAGATGTTCATCTAAAACAACTTACCGATGATTACGATGCTGTGTGTTTAGCCATTGGCGCCCAAAAAGCAGTGGCGATGAACTACCCGGGCAGTGATTTAACAGGCTGTTACTTAGGGGTCGATTACTTACGAGATTACTGCACCGAGCAAAGCTATCAAATCGGTCATAAAGTCGCGGTGATTGGCGGCGGTAATACTGCCATTGATTGCGCCCGCACCGCCGTGCGCGCAGGCCATGATGTCACCTTAATTTATCGCCGCACCCGTGCTGATATGCCCGCTGAGCCTTATGAAATTCATGAAGCTGAAGTTGAAGGGGTTAAGTTTCACTTTTTAACTAATCCGCTTAACAATATCGCTAATGAAGACGGCCAAGTCAGCGCCATTGAACTGGCGAAAATGGCCTTGGGTGAACCTGATGCATCAGGGCGGCGCTCACCAAAAGCCACTGGCGAAAGCTTTATTGAAGCCTTTGATACTGTCATTGCTGCGGTGTCGCAAACCCCAGATATGAGCTTTATGGAAGATCCAGCCAGTCACCTCACCACAGGTGAACTGGCGCTAACTCGCTGGAATACTTTTATCGGCTGTGAGCACACTATGTCTGCAGGGGTTGATAAACTGTTTGTAATTGGTGACTCTCGCCGCGGCCCAGCGACAGCAGTAGCGGCCATTGGTGATGGCCGTAAAGCCGCTGTAGCCATTAATAAATTGCTACACGAGGGGCTCAATTGCGACTTAACCCCAAAACCATTTAATGCAACGAAAGCGCCTAAAACCGCTGAATTATCAGCCGAGTTATACCCCAGCATTGCAGCAAAACCTCGCTACAAAATGGCTGAGCTTAGCGCCATTGAGCGTCAGCTAAATTTCAATGAAGTGGAGTTAGGCTATGCGCCCGATGAAGCAATGCAAGAAGCCGCCCGCTGTTTAGAGTGTGCTTGTCAGGCCAATACCGATTGTAAATTACGTGATTATGCCACTGAGTATCATGTGCAAGCGGAGCAATTAGACAGCACCAATGCGCGCCAATTTGCGGTGGATAAAACCAGCCCGTTTATTCAGTTTGATGCCAACCGCTGTATTAGCTGCGGCAAATGCGTCGATATTTGTGGTCAGCAAAGTGGTCACAATGCCATTAAGTTCACTAAAGACAGCTTCCAAGCATTACCGAATCAATTAACCGATGAGCGCCAAGCACCTCGGGTTGGCTTTAGTGCCAGCATGGCCGACAGTGATTGTGTGCAATGTGGTAACTGCGTGCAAGTGTGCCCAACTGGCGCGCTGGTTGATGCCCGTGATAAACGCCAAGGCGATGAAGAGCAGTTAACGACCACCTCGACCATTTGTACATACTGTGGTGTGGGTTGTCGTATCGAAGTCAGCGTGTCACCGACCACAGGCAAAATTTGCCATGTTGAAGGCAGTAAACACTCTGATGTTAACGATGGCATGTTGTGCGTTAAGGGCCGTTTTGGGTTTGACTTTATTCAAAGCGAGCAACGCTTAACCACGCCGCTTATTCGTAAAATGGGCGAGCTGATCCCCTGCAGTTGGGATGAAGCGCTAGATACCATCGCCGATAATTTTGCCAAGGTTAAAGCTGAAGCAGGCGCTGATGCCATTGCCACTTTAGCCTCAGCCAAAGCCACCAATGAAGATAACTACCTCATTCAAAAGTTTGTTCGCAGCGTATTAGGCACCAATAATATCGACCATTGTGCCCGTTTGTGTCATGCCAGTACTGTGTCAGCCCTGCAACTAAGTTTGGGTAGCGGCGCAATGACCAATGATATTCCGGGGATCAAAGAGTCTGACTTAATCTTTATCTTAGGCTCAGATACCTGCAATGCGCACCCGATAATTGCCTCAAGAATTAAACAAGCGATTCGCTCCCATGGCGCCCGCTTGATCGTTGCCGACCCAAAACGTGTCTCCATTGCTGATGATGCCTGTTTATACGTAGCGCAAAAGCCCGGCTCTGATGTGGTGCTGCTCAATGCGATTATGGCTGAGATCATTCGTCATGATTGGCATGACAAAGACTATATCAACGCCCATACCCAAGGCTTTGATGCAGTGATGCAAGAAGTGCTTAAGCCTGAATATCAGTTGCAAAATGCCACCAAGATTTGTGGGGTTAGCGCTGAGGATATTGCCCAAATGGCGCGTTATATTGGCACAGCGGAGAAAACCGCAGTCTACTACGCTATGGGCATAACCCAGCACACCTCAGGCCATGACAATGTCACTGCTATCGCTAACCTGCAAATGCTCTGTGGCAATTTAGGTAAAGTGGGTGCAGGCATTAATCCACTGCGTGGCCAAAGTAATGTCCAAGGTGCGTGTGATATGGGCGCGCTGCCAAATTACTACACTGGCTATCAGCGGGTTGATAACCCTGTGGTGCGTGAGAAATTTGAGCAGCAGTGGCAAACGCCGCTGTCAGCCACCGAGGGCTTAACGGCCACTGAAGTGATGCATGCCATTACCGAAGATAAAGTTAAAGCCTTATACGTTATGGGCGAAAACCCTGTGCTGAGCGACCCAGATCAAGCCCATGTGCTTGAAGCTTTGGAGAAGCTGCCGTTTTTAGTGGTGCAAGATATCTTCTTAACTGAAACCGCCAAGTATGCAGATGTGGTGCTACCTGCGGCATCATTTGCTGAAAAACAGGGCCACTTTACCAATACAGAGCGCCGAGTGCAGCGCCTAGAAGCAGTATTAACCCCGCCGGGACAAGCCCGCGCTGACTGGCAAATCATTCAAGATATTGCCAATAAACTGGGCGCTAACTGGCACTACGCTAACGAGCAAGCGATCACTAACGAGATCAATCAAGTGACCCCGCAATATCAAGGGATCACTTGGGATCGTTTAAGTGCTGATAAACATGGCACGCCAAGTAAAGGGCTGCAGTGGCCTTGCCGTGATGAGCAACATACGGGAACGCCCGTGCTGCATCAGGAGCAGCCCATTAAAGGCAAAGGTATATTCACCGCCGTGAGCTATCGCGCCCCAGCCGAATCTACCTGTGATGAGTATCCATTGGTATTGTCTACAGGTCGCTTATTAGAGCAGTTTCACACCGGTACCTTAAGCCGAAAAACCAGCGGTTTAGATACTTTAGGTACCCCAAGAGTGATGATGTCGGTGTTTGATGCTGAGCGTCTTGGGGTGAGTAATGGCGATAATTTAAAACTGAGTTCACGCCGCGGCGAAATTGAAATTGCCGCCTTTGTCACTAAGCGAGCGCAAGCGGGCGTTTTATTCTTACCGTTCCACTTTGCTGAAGCGGCGGCGAATAAGTTAACCAATAACGCAGTCGATCCGGTGGCCAAAATACCTGAGTTTAAAGTCTGCGCCGTTAAAGCGGAGTTAGCCACAGCGGTGTAATTTCACGCTTAACTGAAGTAAAACTGACGTAAAAACTGATAAAAAAGGCAAGCTTAGGTATATCACCAAGCTTGCCTTTTTTTATCGCGATATCGTATTTAGTTAAAGCACGGCTAACAAAGCCCCTGTAGCGGCAAACCCTGCTACTAACAAAACAATGTTGGGCTTAAAGATTTTCAGCACGCCAAAGCCTAATAACACCAATGCCATATCAATAGGTAATAGCACCGCTGAGGTAAACACTGGCGAATAAAGTGCGGCAAACAATAACCCCACCACTGCGGCATTCACTCCAGCAATAGCACCTGATATAACCGGTCGCTCACTGATAGCATGCCAGCTTTTTAACCCCACCAGCATCAGTAAAAATCCCGGTACAAAAATGGCAATGGTCGCCACAATCGCGCCTAAAATGGGTTGCTCCAACCATAAATCGGCCCCTAAAAAGGTCGCCAAGGTGAACATAGGCCCAGGAATCGCCTGCGCTAGTGCATAACCGGTTAGAAATCGATCTGGGCTTACCAGCTCACCGACATTGGCTTCCAGCAGTGGCAGCACCACATGACCGCCGCCAAACACTAAGCTGCCCACCTGATAAAATTGTGCAAATACTTGGCCTAGGGTGCCAGTTTGATTAATAAAGTAAAACGTCGACACTATGCCAATGATAAATAATGCTAACCAGCCATAGTTAAGCTTAATGGGGCTATTTTCTGGGGTAATATTTTCTCCTTTGGTGAGCAATACCACGCCCATTATCGCCGCCAGCAATAATACGATAATTTGGGTCAGCATTGAGGGGAGTAACATCAAGCAAGCTGCGGTAAGCAACATAATAACCCGGGCGGTTTTTCGCTGACAAAATTGGCTAAACATTCCCAATGTCGCATCAGCAACGACCACTACTGCCAGCAGTTTTAAGCCGTGGATTATGCCGACAACCGCATCGGCTTCAAGCCACTTGGCACTGGTTATGGCGAGTAAGAACAGCAATATAAAAGACGGTAAGGTAAAACCCAAAAACGCAGCAATTGCGCCCGCTAAGCCGCCGCGATGATAACCAATAGCAAAGCCAACCTGACTCGAACCCGGCCCTGGCATAAACTGGCTTAGCGCCACAAAACTGCCATAGCGTTTTTCATCGAGCCAATTAAGCTCGCTAACAAAGGTCTGCCTAAAATAACCAATATGCGCTGCGGGGCCGCCAAAACTGACTAAACCTAAGGCTAAAAAGCGGGTAAATATTTGCCACATAAGCTGTCCAATTCCGTTTAGAGATAAGCTGGCGATAGCATCACTGGCTTAAGTTTAAATAATGAGGTTTAAATAATTAGTTTTAAATAATAAGAGTTTGATACGAGATCATTAATACCAGCTTGCTATCAACCCCGTCACTAGATTAATTATATGACGCTTTGGTGTCGTTTTTATGACAGCGTACTTTTTCTGACCGCACAGTTTGATGACAATAGGCTCGATAGCTCATTGAGTCTAGTTAGGCTTGTAATTGCGCTAACACTTTCTCGCTGAGTAACTTTAATTGCTGTAATTCATCTGCGCTGCCACCGACTTTACAGCGCATCAATTGTGGAATTTGGCTCGCTTGCCGTTTTAAAGCCAGTCCTTGGGGCGTTAACTGTAATACCCTAACCCGCTCGTCTACTTTACTGCGATCTCGGATAACCAGTTGCTTTGTTTCCAGTCTTTTTAGTAACGGTGTTAAGGTGCCTGAGTCCAAATGTAATTTTTCACCTAAGGTTTTAACGCTAATCCCTGGCTCTTTCCACAGCACCATCATCACTAAATATTGCGGATAGGTTAGTGATAGTTCATCAAGTAGTGGCCGATAAGCGCGCACGACCGCATTGGTGGCACTATAAAGCGCAAAACATACTTGGTTTTCTAATGCCAATGCATCAAACTTTTCACTCATAATCATTCCTTAAATCCTAGTCACAGGCTTACTTTCTCGCAAAATTCTAATATCTATGGCGCTCAGTATTTGATGTGCAGCTTAATCACAACTACTGCATAGCCAAAGCGATTATCAGTTTATCACACTTAAATTGCGCACAATACAATATACTGATAGACCATTAGCTATTACTGCGCTGATACAGATTAATACAAAAATATTATCTACCTTTCCTTATTTTGGCCGATAAATCATTAACCCATTTAGGTTTCGCTAATTAGAGTAATAATATTATGGCACTTTCCATCAATGCTCCATCATCAATGCCGACCAATATCGATTCAGGTAGTAGCCTCAAAGTTGCTGTAATTGCAAAAGATCAGCAAAAAATTGAAGGTGAAATGGCCCTTCAATTAATTGAAGCCGCGCTGCCACCACCGGTTGGTAACTCAGGCCATAACATTAATATCAAAGCCTAAAGCTGTTACTGCTGAGTTGAGCTGTTGGATTAAGCTCATGATCGATTAAGCTAAATTAGCCAGATAGGTTATGATTTATTTTTAAGCACCTTTAAAAATAGGATTGTCTATCATGGCTATAAGAGCATTACTGTTATTGCTGAGTTACTGCGCGAGCACTCAGGCCATTGCACTGAGTGATCATGAGGTATTAGCTAATACTCAAGCCACTGAAGCTGATAAGTTAGCGCCTGCTTTTGATTGCCAGCAAGCAAGTGGCGAAGTGGAGCAGCTTATTTGCCAAGATAGTCAATTGGCACAGCTTGATATACAGCTCAATCAAGTGTTCAAAAAGTCAATTTCCCAGCTAGGCGCAGATGCTGATTTAGATGTAGATGCATTAGCGCAACTTAAAGCTTTTCAGCGAGGCTGGATAAAAGGCCGTAATGAGTGTTGGAAGGCTGACGATATTAAACAGTGCGTGATTTACGCCTATACTTCACGGCTAACCGAATTACAGATCGCCGCTGCGGTATTTGACGTACCTAAGGCGGTACAATATCAATGTGATCCCCCATCGAACAACAATCTGATGAGTATTAGGGTTTATTTTTATAACCAAACTGCGATACCTGCAGCAATATTGAACCTAAGCTTAGCTCCAACTGCTGATCCAATTGCAGATTCAAGAGCTGTCACGGTAGCGCAGCAAAATCCGCTATTAACATTACTGACGCTAAGTGCATCTGGGGCGAAATACCAAGGGCAGAATGTTAGTTTCTGGACTCACCAGCAACAAGCCGTGCTAAGCCAATTTGGGCAAGCGGATATAGATTGCCGAGTAAAATAGGGTAAAAGTCCAATAAAAAAACCATGCTAAAAAGCATGGTTTATTGTTTACTAACGCTAAGTACTAAGCGCTAGCGGTTTAGATTAGTTTAAAATGCTGTAGCCGCGATTTGCCATGCAGTTACGCACTACTGTTTCTTTCTCTGCTTCGTAATTGGCTTCATTGGCTCTTCTATCTTTCGCGCCACCTAGCAAGCCTACAGCAACACCAATACCGGCGCCGGTTTTAGCACCATGTGAACCACTACCACCAGCAATGGCACTGCCCGCTGCGCCTACTGCCGCACCTTTAAGGCCACTACTAATGGCACCACGAGATTCAGTATTTTTATGAACTTGCTGTGACATTTCTTGGCATTGATATTGATCGAAAACAAAATCTTTTTCATTCACGCCCGTTTTATCATAAATAATATTCGCGCTAGCTGAAAATGCTAAAAAAGAAAGCGAAACCAGTAATAATTTTTTCATATAAACCTCAAGCGATAATCAACTTATGGACGTATCCTACCTAAAGCATAATGTAAAAACGGAATATCGCATTTTTAAAATGGAATAATGCTAATTTACTACTGGCTAACTAAAACTTAACTTTCAGAAGTTAAGCTAATTTACTGCTTTCATAGCTATGACACATTTGCTGCGCTTGCAGCTCATCGTATTCGCGTAAACCGCTTAACACTAGGGTTTTGATACCTGAGCCTATGACTTTACCTGCGCTTTTTAAGGCAAACTGCAAGGTCACATCACCGCGTTTGCCATTGATTTGCATATCCTGCTCAACCAATTCAAGGCTCATATCAGTGAAATCGAAAGTATCTAATTGAAAAGACATACTTTCATAAATAACCAAAGGTCTGGCTGGGTTAATCATCATGCCGTACTGTTTCATCATCGGCACGAGTACATGAATAAAATTAAGCCCAGAAAACGCCACATAACTTTTGATGAATGCCGCTTTTTGTACATCACATTGACAAAGCGCCCCTTCACGTTCGATATGCAGGTATTCTTTGCCTTTGTTGTCACAAATACTAAATTGTTCACCGGCTTGCTGATCCAGAATTAACTCAACGCCATCACCGACCATGCCAGCAAACTTAAACTTCATTTTTTTGCTCAAGCCGAACTCTGTGAGCACTAAAGCAAACAGTAAGTCACCAGGAACACAGAAGCGTTTAGCGCCAACATTATGAATAGGATTAAAGTCTTCAGCGACGTGCTTGGCGAAATTGCTCGCTTGCAAAGCAGAAATAAACACACTTTGGTCTTGCTTAGCGTAATAAGGTGACAAAAACATATACATCCATTCTTATTCGTTAAAGATATCCATCTCTTATTGAGTTGGGTTTATTGTGAATCGAGTTTACAGCAAAAATTCACATAAACTCAGCCGATGACTTAATCGCTGTCACGACTGCAGCACTATGCTCTTACCTCACTATTTGTGAAGCGAACCACATCATACTAATCCAACTCCAACATTTGAGTTAACATTATTAACTCAAATGTTGATTTTAGTAATTAATTAAGTAAACTCCATCACAATACGGATACAAATGATAACAATTACCATTTTTATTATATTTGCAATTCGCCTTTGGAGATTTACATGACTCAACACAGCCTTCGAATTAGTCTTTTAGCCACTGCCCTATTCAGCGCTTTTTCAGCATCTGCTGCCGATACAGATCCTGCAACCAATGCCACCATGGAGCAAATCTCAATTTTTGGCAGTGCCAATCCGGTTAATAATGTTCCCGGTAGTGCTCATGTTATCGGTGACGCTGAAATTGAAAACTTCAAATACACCGACATTATGCGCACCCTAGCGTCTGTGCCTGGGGTGTATCTGCAAGAAGAAGATGGTTATGGCTTACGTCCAAATATTGGTATGCGTGGCACGGGTCAAAATCGTTCTGAAAAAATCACCATTATGGAAGACGGCGTATTAGCGGCGCCTGCGCCTTATGCTTCTCCTGCGGCTTACTACTTTCCAACCTCTGGTAGAATGCAAACCGTTGAGATCATGAAAGGCGGCTCGACCCTTAAATACGGCCCTCGCACCACTGGTGGTATTATCAATATGCTTTCTCGTCAAATCCCAGTGGAAGAACTGGCTGGCGGTATTGATGTGGCCGCAGGACAAGACGGCTTTGCTAAAGTACATGCCCATGCAGGCGGTCAAGGCGAACGCGTTGGCGCGGTAGCAGAAATTTACCGTTATCAAGCTGATGGCTTTCGCGACATTAATGGTGTTGGTGGTGATACTGGTTTTGTGAAAAACGATGCCTTAGCGAAAATCAGTATTGATAGTAGCGACGATGCCAAGTATCAGCAACGCCTTGAATTAAAATTAAAGTACTCAGATGAAGTGTCTAACGAAACTTACATGGGTTTAACTGAAGATGATTATAACGCTTCACCTTATATGCGTTACTCTGCCTCTCAAAAAGATGAAATGAGCACTGATCACAAGCAAATTCAGTTAAACCATATCATCGACTTTAGCTCGACTGTATCACTTGCGACCACGGCTTATTACAATAATTTTGCCCGTAACTGGTACAAGACCTCGAAAGTTGATGGCGAAAGCTTAGGCAGTGGCGGTATTAAAAAAGCGGCTGAATTTGATCAAGATCCAACGTCAATGTCACCAATGGATGTGCAAGTGAAAGCCAATAATCGAGAGTATTTATCCCAAGGGATTCAAACTGAACTGAACTGGTTACTCGGCGATCATGATTTAGCCATTGGCGCGCGTTTTCACGAAGATGAAATGGATCGCTTTCAGTGGGTTGATACCTATGAATTAGGCGCTAACCAAGTAATGTCACTGACCAATAGCGGCGTTCCTGGCACTGACTCTAACCGTATTGATAGCGCTGAAGCGTTTGCTTTTTACGTTCAAGATAAAATGACCTTTGGCGATTTAGCCATTACTGCCGGTCTGCGTTATGAAGATGTCACTACTCAGCGTCGTGATTGGGGTAAAACTAACGTCGGCCGTGAAGGTGCACCAGATGAAGATATCAGCAACAGCTTCGATGTGGTTTTACCTTCAGTTGCAGCAACTTACCAAATAACCGATAACTTAATTGTGCTCGCAGGCATTCAGCAAGGTTTTGCCCCTAGCGCCCCCGGTAATGATGACGGTAAAGAAGAAAAAAGCTGGAACTATGAAGCGGGCGTTCGTTACAACACTGGCGCTTTAAATTCTGAAGCTATCGCCTTTTACAGTGATTACAGCAATATGCACGGCAACTGTACCGCTGCACAAGGTTGTGATGATGACAATATTGATAACCAATATAATGCTGGTGAAGTGGAAGTGAGCGGCGTAGAACTGAGTTTAGGTTATGAATTTAATCAAACAGGCGAGATTAGTTTCCCGGTAAAAATGGCTTACACCTTCAGCAATGCTGAATTCCAAAACGCATTCATCTCTGACTTTGAGTCATGGGGCGACGTTGAAAAAGGTGATGAACTGCCTTATTTACCTGATAACCAACTGTTCTTATCTGCAGGCGTTCAAGCACAAGCATGGCAAGTCACTATTGCAGGTCGTTATACCTCTGATATGCGCACCGTCGCCGATCAAGGTGGTATCCCTGCAGAAGAATTAATTGCCAATAAAACCGTTGTGGATTTATCGGCTCGTTACTTCATTAATGATGCATCTGAAGTCTACTTAACCGTTGATAACTTATTGGATGAAACCTATATGACCACCCGCATTCATGGTTCTATCTTTGCTGGTAAGCCGCAAACGGCAACACTCGGTTATCACTATAAGTTTTAATCGCTTAGGTTAAGATTTAGCTAAGCTTTAGTTAAGCGATATAAACTTAAGCCAAAGGTAAGCTCGCTAAATACCGACACAATAAAAATGGCTACTCAAACGAGTAGCCATTTTTTATTCTGCCTAATTAATCATTAAGATTATAAAGCTGACTCAGCTGAGTGTTAATTGATGATTTTTTGCCACCAAGACAAGGGCTCACCACAGTTTGCAGCAGGCTTGTAGCTGTCACGTGTGGCAGGCAGCGCCATCACATTGTCACAATCGGCTTGTTTTGCCACGCCAGTGTCTTTATCAAAATAACCTTGGGTTATGCCATCTGCCGGCGTCATTCTTAAACCTAACGGCGGACGCTGCTTTAAAAATGCTTGGTACACTGCCATTGCGCCGCTTGAGCCATATAAACCCGTTTTACTGTTATCGTCTTGACCAACCCAAATAGCTGCCACGTTACGCTCATCAAAGCCTGCAAACCAAGAGTCACGACTATCATTACTGGTGCCGGTTTTACCCGCTAGAGCTACATTAGGGAATGCTTGACCCAAGCGTTTAGCAGTGCCGGTTTTGACCACTTGATTCATCGCATATTGCACCAAGAAATCGGTTGCAGGATCCATTCCTTGAACGGCACTTTCACGCGTTACCTTCAATGGTTGATTATTAGTATCAAGCACCGCAGTTATTGATGTTAATGGTCGATAACGGCCATTATTGGCAATGGTTTGATAAGCCTGCGCCACCATATAAGGTGAGCCATTAATGGCCCCTAACAACATTGATGGATAGCGAGGTATAGCATCGGACCAACCCGCATTAGCCATGGTTTTAGCGACATTATCAACGCCTAATTCAATACCAATATTCACCGTTGGTACATTCATTGAGTTTTTAAATGCATCTAATAATGGCACCTGTTGACGGAATTTTCGATCCACATTTTGTGGCGACCAGGTTTTACCTTGACCATTTTGTAAGGTGATCGGTTTGTCAGCTATTGGGGTCGCCAAATTATATTTACTGCCTTGTTGCAATGCAGTGGCATACACAAATGGTTTCACTAACGAGCCAATCGGGCGGCGAATTTCCACTGCGCGGTTAAAGCCGTCAAAGCTTGGCACTCTATCCCCTACCATGGCGGCAATGCCATCGGTGTATTTGTCAGTTACCACCATCCCTACTTGCACGTTTTTAGTGCGTTCATCCAGTGACTTCATGGTGCTTAATACGGCTTTCTCAGCGGCATCTTGAGCCATAGGATCTAAGGTGGTGTATACCTTGACCCCTGATTGCTGCAGTAAGCTATCACCATAACGCGTTCGTAACTCTTGTTTTACCACCGCAAAGAAAGCTGGCAGTTTTTGATGTACTGATTTATTAAAATCACGCAGCCCGAGTGGTGATTCTACCGCCGCTTTGTATTGCTCAACGGTTAAGCGATCATCTTCCATCAGTAATCGCAGCACCAAGTCGCGGCGATTTTGCGCCCGCTCAGGTGAGCGCCAAGGGTTGTAGTATGATGGCCCTTTAATGGCGGCAATTAAAAAGGCTTGTTGGGATACTGTTAGCTCCGCGATAGGACGGCCGAAGTAAAACTGCGACGCCAAGCCCATACCATGAACGCCACGCGCCTTGTCTTGCCCCATATACACTTCATTTAAATAAGCCTCGAGTATCTCTTCTTTGCTGTATCGAAAATCAATGATGATTGCCATTAAGGCTTCACGGATTTTACGCACAATTGAGCGCTCACTGGTTAAAAAGAAGTTTTTAGCTAATTGCTGAGTTAAGGTTGAACCACCTTGAACTGTGCGCCCGGCGGTCACATTGACGATAGCGGCGCGGAGAATGGCAAATGGATTAACCCCATGATGCTGATAAAAACTGCGATCTTCGACCAAAATCAGGGCATCGACAATAGCTTGGGGCATTTCTGTGGTAGGCACAAATAATCGGTCTTCAGCGCCAGAAGCCAAAATGCGATCCAGCAATACTGGCTCTAAATGAAATACTGCTAATTGACGCTTATCACTCATGCGCTGCACTGAGTTGACCCCTTGAGAGTCAAATGAAATCATCACCCGCTGAGCTGCTTGATCGCCTTCTGGGTGTAAAAATGGTCGACGCCAAAGCTCAATTTTACTACTGGATGCTGAAAACTCGCCCACTTGACGAGGGTTGGCCACTTTACGATAGCCAAGCAGTTTTAGCTCCGCCATTAGCTGCGGATGGTTTATGGCTGCGCCGGGATAAATGGCCATTGAACGGCTAAACACTTGTGCGGGTAAGTGCCATTTTTGCCCTTCAAATTTACGGGCAATAATTTGATCTAAATAGATGCCGTAAGAGCTCACCACCACGATGCCAATCAAGCCGAGTTTCCAGCCGATTGACCACAGTTTTTTCCACATTGACGGCTTAGCTTTAGCAACGACCCTTTTTACTCTAGGCTTTTTAGTCGCCGCTTTTTTGCTGGCGTTTTTTTTCGTCGCAGCAGTTTTGGTCGCTGGCGTTTTAGGCGCTGCTGTTTTAGGAACCGATTGCTTTTCTGCAGGCTTTTTCGCTACATTTTTTTTAGGCGCTTGAGGAGCCATCATCTTTGTCGTTTCTGTCATCTTTTTTTAATTCTTTATCGCCATTAGCAATTTAAGCCTGGCGTCTTCTTTTTAGTAAATTTAGTGGCGGTTGTATTAACCGGATCGTCAGGCCATAAATGGCGGGGATAACGGCCACGCATTTCTTTTTTTACTTCAATATATGGGCCTTGCCAAAAACTGGCTAAATCTGCGGTTACAGCAATAGGTCGCTGGGCTGGCGACAATAATTCCATGGTGACAGTGAGCTTACCATGAAGTAATAGCGGACTTTGTGATAAACCTAAAGCCTCTTGCAGGCGTACTTTTAATAGCGCTCTACCGCTGACGGCCTTATTGCTGTCGGCGGCATCATTTTCCATGCTTTGCTTATCACTATCGCTGCCATCGGCTTCACTTTCTACGGCCTGAGCAGCGACCACTTGATACTCAATCGGTGCTCGGGTGCCGGTAGCCATTTGCCAATGAGTGGGAAGCAATTCATTCAATGTTTGCTGTTGCTGCCATGTCAGCAGATTTTTCACATGGCCAAAGGTATCAAGTTTTTGTAATTTGGCAATGGAATTCACCTCAGCTAAATATGGCGCTAACCACTGCTCTAAGCTTGCTAGCATGCTGGCATCATCAAGGTTTGGCCAATCATGTTGCGGCGCAAATTGCTGGGCTAACTTCAGTCGATATTGTAATTGCAAAAAACTTTCGCCCAAATCCAGCACAGTTAAGCCTTTAGCGCGGATGTGACTCAATAACGCTTGCTGGATTAATTTATTATCTACCTGAGTTTCTTGAGCGCGCTGTATAATAACCTCACCCACTCGGGTTTGCTTTTCAGCAAAAAAGCGCCCTTTGGTTTCATCCCACTGACAAATTTTAACCTCATGGGTTAAAAATTTAAGCTCTTGCTGGAAGTGCTCAGGGTTGATTGCCGCAGCAAGATAGACTCGTCCTGCATTGCGGCCTTGGGTTTCTTGAAAATCGGCCACCACTAACCAAGCTTGATTAGCCATAGCATCTTCAGCATCAATAGTAACCCCTGTGCCGTTACTGAGGGCAAAACCTAGTTTACCGCGGGCTTTGGCAATTCTGTCGGGGTATGCCAGCGCCAATAATAAACTAATATCACGACTGGCGGCGTCGCGAGCCACTTGCTTGATATCGCCTTTAGCAGATAGCGCCCGCTGCCATTTATTCACTTGGGTTGCCATTTGTCCTTGGGTCGCTAAACCCAGGTACTGACTGATATCAGCGCCTTTTTTAGGTAAGCCTCGTGCTTCGAGTACCGCAGCAAGTAAACATGCCAGTAACACTAAGTCGGCCTGTTGCTGGGATTTAGCAAGGGCTTGCGAAGTCAGCAACATGTGCGCTAAACGCGGGTGACAACCTAGCTCATAGGCCGCTTGGCCTTGAGCGGTGATTTTATGTTGCTCATCCACCAGCTCAAGCTTGGCGAGTAATTGCCACGCCACCTGTTGATGAATCGCTGGCGGCTTGGTTAATAGCGGTAAGGACTCAATATCACTCACGCCCCAATAGGCACAATCAAACGCCATTGACGTCAGCTCGCTTTGGGTGATTTCAGGCGCATCAGCCACCATCATTCGACTTTGTTCTTCTTGGCCCCACAATCTCACGCAGCAGCCTTTTTGTAAGCGCCCTGCACGGCCTGCACGCTGAATACTCGAGGCTTGGCTTATACGCCTTAACGATAATCGACTAACACCTGTGCGTGGGTTAAAGCTTGCCTCACGCTTATACCCACTGTCTATCACAATAGTGATGCCATCGATGGTTAAGCTCGACTCAGCAACATTAGTGGCAATGACGATTTTACGTTTGCCACTAGGGGCGGGAGAAATGGCTTTATCTTGCTCAGCAGGAGATAAATCACCGTATAAGGGACACAGTAAAAATTCATTTGGGTCTAGTCGCTGACTTAATAATCGCTGCAGTTGATTAATTTCCCCTTTGCCGGGTAAAAACACCAACACCGAGCCATGTTGGTAGTCGCTTGGGACTGTGTTGCTACTGCTGACACTGTCGATAACCACTTGGCTTAAATGACTTAGCCACTGCACTTGCCCCATTACCGGTCGGTAAAGCGTTTCAACATCAAAGCTTCGACCTTGGCTTATTAATGTGGCAGCGTCAGGCATTAATTGGCTTAAGGGTAAGCCCGATAGGGTTGCCGACATGGCAATAATTTTAAGATCTTCGCGCAGCGAGTCTTGCACTTCTAGCGCCAGCGCTAAACCCAGATCTGTGGGTAAATGACGCTCATGGATTTCATCGAAAATAATGACCTCTATGCCTTCAAGCTCTGGGTCTTGCTGGATCATCCGCGTTAAAATACCCTCTGTGACAATTTCTAAGCGGGTATTAGCCCCGACTCGGCTCTCACCTCTGACCCGATAGCCCACTCGCTCACCGACTTTTTCCCCTAGGGATTTAGCAATAAATTGCGCCACACTGCGAGCAGCAACCCGCCTTGGTTCCAGCATGAGGATTTTGCCGCTAATTTGCGGCCACTGCAGCATTGCCAGAGGTAGTGCGGTGGATTTACCGGCACCCGTGGGCGCTTCGAGGATAATTTGCGAATGATCGCCCAGCGCCTGTTGTAATGGCGCAAATAAGGCTTGAATAGGTAATGAGCTCAAAGGAGATACTTTAACGGCGAAAATCTGGCTTCAGTTTACTCATAAACGATTATTGATGCTACGGCTCTATGCAGATCGAAGCGGGGGCAGATTAAAGCATATGCAAATCGAAGCATGCACACATTGACAATTAACGACTGAAACGAAAAAGCTAATCGCCTATAAATCGATTAACCACGGCGTTCTGATCCCTGAGGATAAATCCTGCAAGCGGGTAGGTTTTCCAATCGCGTAGCCTTGGCCATAGCTAACACCAAGCTGTTTTAATTGCCGCCCAATGTCAGCGCTTTCAACAAATTCGCCTATCACTTCAAAGTCCATATCTTTACCCAGCTGGCAAATAGCCGAGACAATGGCTTTATCACTGCGGTCGTCACAGACATTAACCACAAACTGACCGTCAATTTTGACATAGTCCACATCTAAGCATTTCAAATAAGCAAAACTTGAAAAGCCCGATCCGAAATCGTCCAAAGCCAGCTTACAACCTAAAGGTTTTAATAGCTCAATCAAGGCGGTGGCCTGTTCGAGTTGACTAATAGCGGCGGTTTCGGTGATTTCAAAACACAACTTAGACACCAGTTCGGGCTCAACCATCAAGCGTATTTCTAACCAGTCCATAAACTTGCTATCGGATAATGACAGCGCTGACAAATTTAGCGACACCATTGATAATTGTGACCAAATTTCGCTATTGCGTGCGCCCCACTTTAAAAGGTTGTCGATAACCCAGCTATCAATTTTTGATGCTAGGTTATAGCGCTCTGCTGCAGGTAAAAACACCCCTGGTGATACAAAACGGCCATCCTCTTGCACCATGCGCAATAAGATTTCCATGTGAATGCCACGCTCGTCAGAATTTAGCGGTTCTATGAGTTGATAAAATAATTCAAACTGATTAAGCGCCAGTGCCGAGACGATATCAACGGAGGCCAGCATTTGATTATATAAATGATGTACTTGGGGATCGTTTTTACTGTAAAAATGCCAGCGATTACGGCCATCTTCTTTGGCGATACGACACGCCGCATCTGCCTGACTCATAATGCGGTAAATGTCTTCTGACTTCGCATCCAGTTGAGTCATACCCATACTAACGCCAATATTATGGCTGACTTCGCCCCAAATAAATTCATGTTCGGATAATTGCTGGCAAATGCGGTTGCCCACTTGCTCGGCTGACTCTTTATCCGCTTGGAACATTAAAATGCCAAATTCATCGCCGCCTAAACGGGCAACGACATCGCCATGACGCAGTAAGTAGCTCAGACGCTTAGACACCTGACGTAACAATTCATCCCCAGCTTGATGACCACTGATATCATTAACCACTTGAAATTGATCAAGATCCATAAAGGCAACACACACAGGCAAGCGATCTTTATGCTCAATTAATTCTTCAAGCATTGCCTCAAACTGTAACCGATTCGGCAGACCTGTGAGCGGATCATAGTTGGATTGAAATGACAGCTCATCGGCTAAACGATAGCGTTCTGACACATCTTCAATCATCATCAATAATTGCTGCTCTATGTCTAATGCGCGGCAAAAGCTAAGTTTATACCAGTGAGTCACACCCGCTTTAACCAGTGGAACTTCACACCATGACTGATGCAGTGCTCCATCTCTGACAATGTGTAGGCAATCATCCAACAATATGTGGTCATCTGCATTGATTAATGAATATAAACTTTGATTACTGATTGACGGAAAAATTTGGCTAGCCACTTGATTTTGACTGCTAATACAGTTGTCCTTATCAATGAGCGAACAGGCTACCGGCAGTTGCTGAAAAAGCTCAAGGTATTGGGCTTCTTTGTTTGTTAATAATTGCGATACGCGAGCCAGCTCAGCTTCAGATGCCAGCTTTAGGCTAGCCTCGTTAAGCTTTGTCATAGGACAATTGACACCATCCGAGGCCTCAAGTTGCCAATTTAATTGATATTTTAGTGGTAAAAAAATCAACCTGGTATTGCCTATTTGCACCGCTTCACTCAAAGAGAGTGAAAACACCTCGGACCGTGACTGAACAAAATCAGTTATTTGACGCTGCAAAAGACTTGTTGTGGCATTGATATCAGCACTATCTTGTGCGAGTAATTGTTCACATAAATCAGGCAAGGCAGCGAGTGATTGGCCTATTCGTGCGTTATTAGGTTGGCGCTGAAGATGCTGTTGAAATTGATCTTGATGCTGATAAGCTTGCAACGCCTTGGCATGGTAAACTTTACCACTGGTTAGACTTTCAGTTGTTTGGGATAGTAAAACCACGATTTCATCGACGCCTAATTGCAGTTGCAATGCATCAATCTCAGCCATAACCTTATCACAGCACAGGTAGTGATTTAATTCAGCAGACTGCGGGCTAGCCCATACTGATTTCAGTTCACTATTGCTCATTCAATGACTCATTCATTCGCAGCATTTTTGCTGTCATTATACAGTATCCCTCTAAACGGAGCTTCACTGGTCTTGCTGTTAATTTACCTAACCGTAAACTGTTGCCGTCGATTAAGCTAACATGTCTTTGACGATAAACGTCATAATAATAAAAAATAATGCTAACAACAGATAAGGATCAATGGCGTTAAGGAGACCCATGACTAAAAATCACCATAAACGTTGTTTTATTGCCATTGCATTATCAGAGTCAAACCGCACTCAATTGAGCCAATATCAGCAGCAATTAATGCCGCATCTGAGTATACAGGTTAGCGCCGTTAAGCGGGAGAATTTACATCTAACCGCTGCATTTTTAGGCAAAATTAGTTCTAATCAGATGCTGCAGATTGATCGGTATATCACCGAGCAGCATTTCAGCGCTTTTGAACAACCACTGCAACAACTTGCTTACTGGCCTAAAGCGAAAGTCTTGTGCATTCAGGGTGATGCCGAAAAAGCGTTGGCGCATATTGCCCACAGCTTAAAATTAATGACATCACACTTAAACCTTTATCAAACTCAGCATGAATTTAGACCCCATATCAGCTTATTTAGAGCTGTGTCAGAGCCTGCAGCCCTTATAGATAAGTTACCTGCACTCACTGAAGCTATAAACACAAAAGCCCGCAATTTAACCCTCTATGAATCCATTAGCAGTACTCAAGGGCTTATATATAAACCACTGCAACAGTGGCCTTTACAGCCATAACGAAAAAAAGCTGCCTAGGCAGCTTTCGTTTCTCGAATCTATAGCTAAAACCTGAAGAGTTATAGGCTTTATCGCTCTAACATTGCCGCGATGGTCAATACTCCATGAGCTGTTGCGCCAGCGCTCCATAATGGCGTAGCCGATGATGCATATGCACCAGCTAAATCCATGTGCAACCAGTTAACTTCTGGGCTCACAAAGCGCCATAAGAAGCCTGCTGCATTTGACGCGCCGCCTGCACCGCCGCCTTTCATTGCGCGGCTATTGGCGGTATCTGCATAAGGTGAAGGGCACATATCTTTATGCCAAGTATCCAATGGCAGTGGCCAGACATTTTCAGCAACAGTGGCCGCTTTTTGTTGTGCTAATTGCAAGGTTTCCATTTGCGGTGAAAATATCGCATTGTAATTATTGCCCACAGCCATAATCGCCGCACCTGTCAGTGTTGCCGCATCAATAATTAATTCTGCTCCAGTATCTGATGCTGCTTGCAGCCCGTCAGCTAACACTAAACGCCCTTCAGCATCGGTGTTAACCACTTCAACGGTAACGCCATTTTTATAAGTTAAGATGTCACCTAACTTGTAAGCATGGCCACTGATGAGGTTTTCGGCGCAACACAGAAACAATTTAACCCGCTTATTCAGACCGGCTTTCATGGCTAGACCCAGCGCTGCTGTCACTGTTGCCGCGCCGCCCATATCGCATTTCATATCCAGCATGCCTTCTGAAGGCTTAATGCTGTAACCGCCAGAGTCAAAGGTAATGCCCTTGCCCACAAGAGCGGTGGATACTTTGGCATCGGCTGCGAGTGGATTAAAATCAAGCACTAGCATCGCTGGCGGACGCTCACTGCCACGGCCAACCGCATGTAAACCAATCCATTGTTTTTCGAGTAATTCTTGGCCTTCAAAAATATCAAAACTGACCTTGTCGCCACCAATGTCTTTGAGCCAGTTTGCTGCGTGCTCGGCAAGAATAACCGGAGACAATTCTTCAGGGGTTTCGTTAACTAATTTGCGCGCGAAACTTGCCGCTTCAAAGCGATGAGATAAAGTGGCTTGAGTGCTCACGTCACCACACCAGAGTACTTCAAATGGGCCTTTGGCCGTGGTAAAACCTTGAGAAAAAGCCCATTGCGAATCAAGGCTCCATAACTCACCGTCAAGCTGCACCTTGCTAATACCCTGACTACGAATTTTTCTAGCCGCCATTTGTACTTGACGTAATTCATCTGCTGCAGATAAATGGATCAGCGCTTGATGGCCTTGAAAGCTCACATCTGCTTTACCCCAAAGGCTCTGTGGCGCTTCTCGTGTTAGGGTAATCGTCATAATTTCCATTGTAATGTCCTTGTTATGCTTGCGTTGTAACTTAGATAACCAATAAGCTAAGTGTACTGTAAATCACTAAATGAACGTGACTAATTCAGCATCATTTAGTAAAAATAATTGTTAATAAATAATTTTAGGAGCATTCTTTTTAATGGACTTTAGCCCTCCCTTACAACAAGGTACTTTATTGAGGCGTTACAAACGTTTTCTGGCCGATGTGCAACTTGATGATGGTAGCGAAATCACCATTCACTGCCCCAATACTGGTTCGATGAAAAACTGTTTGTTTCCCGGTGAAACAGTTTGGTTTTCCAGCTCAGATAACCCCAAAAGAAAATACCCAAATACTTGGGAGCTCAGTGCCACCCCCGACAATCATTTAATTGGCATTAATACCGGCCGCGCCAATGCATTAGCCGAAGAGGCGATTAGTAATGGTGTCATTACTGAACTTAGCGGTTATGCATCACTAAAAAGAGAAGTGAAATATGGTGATGAAAATAGTCGTATCGACATTTTACTCAGTGATGAAACTAAACCTTTATGTTACGTTGAGATAAAGAGCTGTACATTATTAGAGCAAGCAGTAGGCTACTTTCCTGACTCAGTTACCACTCGTGGACAAAAGCATTTGCGTGAGTTAATGCATATGGCTAGTCTAGGTCACAGAGCGGTATTACTTTTTGTCGTCCAACATAGCGGCATTAATCTCGTTCAAGCTGCTGCGCATATCGATCCACAATATGCACAATTATTAAAGCAAGCAGTTAACAGTGGGGTTGAAGTGTTAGCATATCAAACCGAACTGTCGGCGCTATCCAGCAAAATTACTCGTAAGTGCAAAGTCATTGTTTAGTTCAAAAAAGTATAACTTACTAATCAAATAATTTGCCACGCTCTAGTGTTTCTGCTATAGATAGCGGCCATAAATTTTAGACGCACATAAAATCACTAATTATTACAGGAGATGCGTTATGCCTGAAGGCACCAAAAAACTTGGCGTACTCGCTATCGCAGGTGTAGAACCTTACCAGGAGAAAGCTGGCGAGGAGTATATGGGTGAAGAGCAACGCTCTCATTTTAAGATCATCTTAGACGCTTGGCGTAATCAGTTACGCGAAGAAGTTGATCGCACCTTGAACCATATGCAAGATGAAGCTGCTAATTTTCCAGATCCTGTTGACCGTGCAGCTCAAGAAGAAGAATTTAGCTTAGAGCTTCGAGCACGCGACAGAGAACGTAAGCTGATCAAGAAAATTGAAAAAACACTACAAAAAATTGAAGAAGACGATTTCGGTTTCTGTGATTCATGTGGTGTTGAAATCGGTATTCGCCGTTTAGAAGCACGTCCAACAGCTGATCAATGTATCGATTGTAAGACGCTTGCAGAAATAAAAGAAAGACAAATGGCTGGCTAATATAGCCCATACATTTGTCACACAGCAAAACTGCTAGCTTGCTATTTATGAGGCGGGGCAGTATTGATACCAAAAGGCGAGATTATTCTCGCCTTTTGTATTTTTTGATTTTTACTTTTAGGATTAACAGAACTTGTTTATCGGCTATGGCATAAAAGCAGTAACCTTTTATGTCGACACCAATAAATCGAGGCAAAAGCTATGTCGCTGAACTCATCCCCTTATATTGGTCGCTTTGCTCCGTCCCCATCTGGCCCGTTACATTTTGGCTCCCTTATTGCAGCCCTTGGCAGTTACCTGCGGGCAAAACAGCAACAGGGTAAATGGCTCGTCAGGATTGAAGATATAGATCCACCAAGAGAAGTGGCTGGTGCAAGCAGTGATATATTGACCACCTTAGAGGCTTATGGCCTGCATTGGGATGATACTGAGCTATTTCAAAGCCATCGGCTTGATATCTATCAGCAGCATATTGAGCAGCTCTTAAAAGAAGATCTTAGCTATTTTTGCCATTGCACTCGAAAAAAAATTCAACAAATGGGCGGCGTTTATGACAGCCGCTGTGGTCAGCTACGCCCTCGATTAACCCAAGGCGCCGTTCGTATCAGAAATAGCGCCCAGGTTGAACATTTTACTGATTTAGTGATGGGAAGTGTCACGGTAAAGCACAGCTTTGCGGCTGAAGACTTTATCATCAAACGCAGTGATGGCCTTTACGCCTATCAATTAGCTGTGGTGTTAGATGATGCCTTTCAACAGATCACTGAAATAGTCAGAGGCTGCGATCTACTGGAAACCAGCTGCCGCCAAATAAGCATGAATAATATTTTGGGCTTTAACTCCCCCAATTGGCTGCATCTACCTTTAGCCTGCACCAAGCCAGGGTTTAAATTATCAAAGCAAAATTATGCTAATGCCATTGATCGAAAACGTCCCCAAGCCAGCATCAATGCCGCATTGCGCTTTCTTGGGCAACAACAAGTTGATATTGATGATGTCGATGTCATGCTAAAACAGGCCGCAGAGCAATTTGCGATTAGCCAAATTCCACAACTATCTGAGATTCTGATTGAGCAGTGATATACTCATTCAGTAACATTTGGTATATCATAGCCGCCAGATTTTTAACCATTTAATAATGTCGTTCGAGGTGTATTATTTTTCGCCGTATAAGTCAATTCTGCAAACAGCTGTTTGAAGACAATAAAACCACTCCTGTCATTGAGCCACAAAGCCAAGATGACGGCCTGCGTTTGGACATTGTCACCAGAGATGCCCATACTATTTCTCGACGCCAAATAAGTGAAAATGCGTTAAAAGTACTCTATAGACTCAGTAAATCTGGCTATAAAGCTTACCTAGTTGGCGGTGGTGTTCGTGACATTCTATTAGGTATGGAGCCGAAAGATTTTGATGTGGTCACCAATGCGACCCCTGAAGAAATTAAAAAGCTCTTTAGAAACTCACGCTTAGTGGGCCGCAGATTTAGATTGGCACACATTGTTTTTGGCCGTGATGTTATCGAAGTCGCCACCTTCCGTGGTCATCACAATGAAAATGATGACAAAATTTCCAAATCCAATGCTGAAGGTCGTCTACTTCGTGACAATGTCTACGGTGAAATAGATGAAGACGCTGAACGTCGCGACTTTACTATTAACGCCCTGTATTACGACATTAGCGACTACTCTATCCACAGCTACGGCGGTGGTATTCATGATATCGATGCTAGAGTCATCAAGCTGATTGGCGATCCTGAAACTCGTTACCGTGAAGATCCGGTGCGGATGTTACGTGCGGTGCGCTTTGCTACCAAACTGGATATGACCATTGAGCCGGTAACGGCTGCGCCAATAAAAGAATTAGCGCCATTATTAAAAGATATCCCTGCAGCGCGTATGTACGAAGAAGTGCTAAAGTTATTTTTTGCTGGCAAAGCAGAAGCTAACTACAACATGATGCAAGATTTTGGTTTATTTGCGCCGCTATTTCCGCAAATTGCTGCGTTAATCAAAGAGCAACCCAGTGGCAATACCGCTAAAATGCTAACGGCAGTCATGGCCAGTACCGACTTACGCGTCAGCCAAGATAAACCGGTAACGCCCGCCTTCTTTTATGCGGCATTATTGTGGTATCCACTCAAGCAACGTGCTGATGATATTGCCTTAGAAAGTGGCTTAAGTCATTACGATGCTCATGTTGCCGCTATGGGTGATGTGATGGAGCAGCAATGTCGCACCATTAGCATTCCACGCCGCTTCAGTACTCCAGCAAAAGATATTTGGCAGCTACAATTGCGTCTAGAACGTAGCCAAGGCACCCGTGCCTTCAAATTATTAGAGCACCCTAAATTCCGCGCTGCTTATGATTTATTATTACTGCGCGGCGAAGCCGAAGCGGGCAATATTGGTAAAATTGCCAATTGGTGGCAGTCATTTGTTGAAGCCGATGAGCAACAACGTACTGATATCGCCAAAAGCGGTAACAAGAATGGCCCAAGCAGAAATCGTAACGCCCAGCAGCGTAAACGTAGACGCCCTAATAAGCCTAAGCCAGCTCCAAAGCCTGCTAATACTCAAGAATAACAATGAGTCATAAACCACTTAAGGTTCACACTAGGGCGACCAAAGCCGCTGAAAAGGCAACAAGGGTATTTGTTGCCCTTGGCGCTAACCTTGAAAACCCAGAGCAGCAATTAGATAATGCAGTTACTGCAATAAAAAGCTTAGGGCAAGATCATCATATAAAGGTCTCTCATTATTATCGCTCACGACCAATGGGCGATGTAAAGCAACCTGACTATGTCAATGCCGTAGTTAGCTTTAGCACCACTCTTAGCCCTATCGATTTACTTGATGCCCTTCAGGCCATTGAGAATGAGCAAGGTAGAGTGAGAGATTTGCGCTGGGGACCAAGAACATTAGATCTCGATATTTTATTATATGGCGAGCTAATGGTTGATTTACCGAGATTAACAGTCCCCCATTACGGCATGAAACAACGCAGTTTTGTGCTAATACCACTGGCAGATATTGCTGCCGATTTAGTGCTACCATGTAACACTAAATTACAACACCTTATTACCACTGAAATGCGAGCTGAGTTAATTCAAATTTAACCCATTGTAATGGTAGCTCAGAGTGTATTTCCATTATTTGAATATGATTTCTTTGCAGAGTTTATTATGTCAAAAGTCACTAGCTCAACCCTGATAAAATTCAAACAAGAAGGTAAAAAATTTACCGCCCTTACCGCTTATGATGCCAGCTTTGCCGGCGCATTTGATAGCGAAGGTGTCGATGTGCTTCTTGTTGGCGACTCCTTAGGCATGGTGCTCCAAGGCCACAATGACACCTTACCTGTGACCGTTGATGACATTGCTTATCACACCGCCAGCGTCAGCCGCGGTTGTAAACGCGCCCTACTTATCGCAGATATGCCTTTTATGAGTTACGCCACACCGGAACAAACCATGCGCAATGCCAGCACCCTAATGCAAGCAGGTGCAACCATGGTAAAAATGGAAGGTGGTGAATGGCTACTTGAAAGCGTTAAAATGCTCACTGAACGCGGTATTCCTGTCTGTGCTCACCTTGGGTTAACTCCGCAATCAGTACACGTATTTGGTGGCTTTAAAATTCAGGGCCGAGAAGAAGATAAAGCCCAACGTATGATTGATGATGCCAAAGCTTTAGAAGCCGCTGGCGCGCAATTATTAGTAGTTGAATGCATTCCAACTGCACTCGCGAAAAAAATCTCTGAAGCGCTTACCATACCGGTAATTGGTATTGGTGCAGGTCCTGATACTGATGGCCAAATTTTGGTCATGCATGATGTACTGGGGATCTCCAGTGGTTACATTCCAAAGTTTTCTAAAAACTACCTCAAGCAAACTGGCGAAATACGCGCGGCAATAAGAGCCTATATCGAAGAAGTTGCCAATGGCAGTTTCCCTGCTGATGAACACTCATTTAATTAATAGTGAACCAATTAATTAATAGTGAACCAATTAATTAATAGTGAACCAATTAATTAATAATGAACCAATTAATTAAATCGATAGATATTTTGGATAAATAGTTTAGGTAAAAATGATGATCACCACCGCGAATATTGCTGAGATTAGAAAGCAAGTAAAGCAATGGCATATGCAAAGTGAAACCGTTGCGTTTGTGCCAACCATGGGCAATTTACACCAAGGTCACATTAGATTAGTTACTGAAGCGCTTAAAAGAGCCGATCATGTGGTGGTGTCTATTTTTGTTAATCCAATGCAGTTTGGACAACATGAAGATTTAGCAGCTTACCCGCGCACCCTAGCAGATGATCAGAATGCACTGATTAATGCGGGTGCAGAGCTACTATTCACACCGACACCAGAGATTATTTACCCTAAAGGCTTAGAGAATCAGACCTTTGTTGAAGTACCTAAAATAGGCGAAGAGTTTTGCGGCGCCAGTCGTCCCGGACACTTCCGCGGTGTGGCAACCATAGTTTGTAAACTATTTAATATTGTTCAAGCGGATATCGCCCTATTTGGTCGTAAAGATTATCAACAGTTGATGGTCATCACCGCCATGGTTGAAGACTTATCTCTGCCTATCGACATCATCGGCATCGACACTGTTCGAGAAGCATCAGGGCTCGCTATGAGCTCTAGAAATGGCTATTTATCTGCCCAGCAAAAAATCCAAGCCACAAGCATAAAGAAGGTAATGGATTATGTTGCCGCTCAAGTGACCGCTGGAGAAACCATTGAGCTAGCCATTGAAGTAGCTAAACAACAGCTCATTGATGCAGGTTTTAAAATGGACTTTTTAGCGGTAAGAAACGCAGCGACTTTAGCCCCAGTGACAGCTGAAGATAACCATTTTGTTATACTTGTCGCGGCCTATCTGGGCAATACTCGCCTAATCGACAATCTAACTTTTAGTCGTTAAACCATTGGCTTGTTCGTTAGTAAGACTTAGAAGAGAATTCACTAAGTCTTACTAGTCTAATTGCTGACTCTGATTATGATTATGATTTTTAATCCAAATAGATAGTTATTTTGAAATTCGCTTTACTGCCCTTTTTAGCCAATATTCGCCTAATCGACAACCTGAGTTTTAGCCGTTAAGTCATTCGCTAGTTGGCTTGTTCGATAGTAATACTTAGAAGAGGATTCACTAAGCCTTACGATCGTAATTGCTAAATCAGAAACATATCATCACTTTGTAATACTTATTACTGAATTTTGGCGAAAACCTCACCGAATCAATAACCTTACTTTTAGTCGTTAAGCCATTCGCCATTGACAGTGTAAGACTTAACCCACTGTCCACTAAGTATTACAAATTTATAGTGATTTTTTACTATTACATTATAAAACCAGCGTCAAAAAACTGGCATTCTCACCAAAATTAAGCCATAGTTAAAAAGTATGCTAAAGCATTACAGCAATAACCGACTATAATAATTAACAATCAGCGGAACTCAATGGATATTGAGCCTCCAAGCGGTAACCTTCTGATATAAACCCAACACCTAAGTTGATACGATATCGGTTAGACAAAAGGATCTGTGGCCGCATGCCAAGTAGACTATTACAAACATTCATTTTGCTAGCGTTGATTGCAAGCCCTATCGCATCAGCCAATGGCATTTATAAGTGTATGAAAGATGAACGCGTCGTCTTTAGTCAAACTGTCTGCCCGAAAGAGTATCGTCAGCACAAAATCGAATTTCAATTAGGGATCACTACCGAAATCGACTCTGATAAAGTTGTCCTTAAAGAAGACCCGCTCAAAGCCCTACTGAAGAAAAAAACCATTTCAAAAGAGAAGTTAATTCAGCTGCTTGATAGTGAAGTGTATCGATTGAAGCAAGAAAACAGCTACTTCGAAATTCTGCGCGCCAGTGAAATCCAAAAACTTGATCGTAATCGCTATTGGCATAAAAAAGAAAAAGATGACCCTGATTACATTAAAGATTTGAAAGAAATCAATTCACGCTTTGACGAGCTTATGAGCAATAATCGTCAAGTTATCATCGTATTAACTGATCATAAAAAGAAAATCATCGAAGAAAGTGATGCGCCAACATCACTGACACAAAAAGAAGGCTAGCCGCGACTAAAAGTGATTTTTAGTCGCTTTCATTTTAGCTAAGTACTGATTATCGACCTCACCAGCTAGCCTCAACTTAAACAGCCAGTATCAACTTAAACAGCCAGTATCAACTTAAACACTAGGCCAAACTCAATATTCTTGAGAAGCAAAGCCAGTTACTCCAGCCGCTAATCAGGCTTAAATACTCCGATCATATTGCCATTGGCTTTTTCAGCCACTTTAGCTTCCGTTTGTTGCTCTCGGTAATCACAATCAGTACATTCCACAGTTTCAATACCATTTTCTTTGAATAATACGATACTGTCTTGGGCGTGACATTTAGGACATTTTGCTCCTGCAACGAAGCGCTTTTTAATTTTTGGCATAATGTTGTTATTTTTCTAATGTAATTGTGCAATTCCTGTGACGCTATTTTGCCATGATTTCAGCCAAAGCGTCTCACTATTTCACAGAAATAAAATGTCATTCAGCATTGGGATACGTTATTATCACTGCACTTTACGTATTCACTCCAATCAAGTTGCTATTCATGATCAACATCAGCCAAGCTCAGCTCATTCGCGGAACTAAAACCTTACTCGATGATGCCAACCTTACCGTTTACCCGGGCCATAAAGTGGGACTGGTCGGGGCCAATGGAACCGGAAAATCAACCCTGTTAGCGTTGATTTTGGGACAGTTACAACTTGATAAGGGTGAGTTTAGCCTTCCTGCTGGTTGGCAAATAGCCACTGTAGCCCAAGAAACGCCTGCGCTAGAGGTGTCTGCACTGGAATATGTGCTTGATGGTGATAGTGAATTTCGAGAGCTTGAAGTTCAATTAAACAAAGCTCAAGATGAAGATGACGGCCATAAAATTGCCCTCATCCACGGTAAAATTGATGCGATTGGCGGCTATGCGATTAAATCTCGCGCCGGCTCATTGTTGGCAGGCCTAGGCTTTAGCGAAGCGGAGCAAAGCAATCCTGTAAAGAGCTTTTCAGGTGGTTGGCGAATGCGACTCAACCTTGCTCAAGCACTGTTGTGCCGCTCAGACTTACTGCTGCTGGATGAGCCCACCAACCATTTAGATTTAGACACCATGTACTGGCTAGAAGGCTGGATTAAGGCCTATCAAGGTACCCTGATCTTAATCAGCCATGACCGCGATTTTATTGATGGTATCGTGGATGAAATTGTTCACGTTGAACATACTAAGCTTAATTACTACAAAGGCAACTACAGCTCCTTTGAGCGGATCCGCGCCGAACGTATGGCGCAGCAGCAAGTGGCCTATGAGCGTCAACAAAAAGAACGGGCACATATGCAGAGCTTTGTTGACCGCTTCCGCTACAAAGCCAGTAAAGCTAAACAAGCCCAAAGCCGCTTAAAAGCGCTGGAGAAAATGGCTAACTTACTGCCATCCCATGCAGACAGTCCATTTCACATGGCATTTCGTGAGCCTGAAGCCTTGCCTAACCCATTAGTGACTATGGAGAAAGTCTCTATTGGCTATGATGATAAAACCATCCTTAGCGAAGTGGAGCTTAACTTAGTACCAGGTGCACGTATTGGCTTGCTGGGCCGAAATGGCGCGGGTAAATCAACCTTAATTAAGTTGCTATCGGGTCAATTACAACCCAAAACGGGTAGATACCAACCTAATCCAGGAATGAATATTGGTTATTTTGCTCAGCATCAAATTGAATTTTTAAGTCTTGATGATACCCCGTTACAGCACATGGTGCGATTAGCGCCTAACGCAAAAGAGCTAGAACTTAGAAACTTTCTCGGCGGTTTTGGTTTTAATGGCGATATGGCACTTGCCCCCGTTAGACCGTTCTCTGGTGGCGAAAAAGCGCGCTTAGTGTTGGCGCTATTAGTTTGGCAGCGTCCTAACGTACTGTTACTCGATGAGCCCACCAACCACTTGGATTTAGAAATGCGTCACGCATTGACCATGGCGCTGCAAACATTTGAAGGTGCGATGGTGATTGTGTCACATGATCGACATCTTTTACGTTTAAGCTGTAGCGATTACTACTTAGTAGACCAAGGCGCTGTTAAACCATTCCAAGGTGATTTAGATGACTATCATCAATGGTTATTAGATGCGGCTAAAGCGGCTCAGTCCAATAGCAGCAAAGATAGCTCGGCAACTCCAAGTATTGATAAAAAGCAGCAAAAACGCATTGAAGCAGAGCTAAGACAAAAAGTATCGCCACTGCGTAAAAAACAAATAAAGTTAGAAACTGAGCAACAAAAAATCACTGCCAGATTAGCAGAATTAGAAATAGAGTTAGCTGATGGTTCACTTTATGAAGCTGAAAATAAAGCTAAAATGACCAAAGTACTCAATGAAAGAACCACGCTCACCCAATCAATGGACGAAAGTGAAATGAACTGGTTTGAGCTACAAGAAGAAATTGAAATCATCGAACAAGAGTTTGGTATCGGTTAATTCATAATGCAGATAACAAGGGATAGGATCAGTGCAGCAGTTTAATTCATTACTATGGCGAGAATGTGAAAGCCAATACGCTATTGAACCTAAGCGCTACATCAGCCTTCAGGATGCTTACCAAGTGAATGTTAACATGCTGCTACTGGCGCAATACCTTGATAAAAAAGGCTATCTACTGCCCTTAGTCCAATGGCAAGCGTTAGCGGCTACCATAAACGATTGGGACACCAAGGTCGTTAACCCTTATCGCACCTTGCGCCGTTTAGCGAAAGAGCATATTAAAGCTAATGAATATCAGCAGATGCTCGACATTGAGTTAATGCTGGAACGTAAATCCCAGCAAATGCTACTAACAAAACTCAACACTGTTACCCCAGAGATTAAAGCGAATCAGCATTGCGCAAATGAAAATACCGATAACTACTTATCATTATTCGGGATTAACCATGATGATTTTAAAAATTTACACGCAATTTAATACCGCTGCAGACTAACAAAATCACATAGCATTAAACCTTAACTGACGGCTTTAAACGCTCTGCCAATAAGGTCGCATTTCGGGTCACAATCGCGTAAATCGATAGCTGCGGATTAGCACCTAAACTAGTTGGAAACATGGAGCCATCCATAACTGACAAGTTTTCAAAATAATGGGAGCTCCCCTCACTATTGACCATCGATAGGGTTTTATCTTCTCCCATAGCGCAACCGCCCATTACATGGGCAGAGGCTACAATGGTTTTTAATAAACCAATATCCATAGTGGCAATGGTTTGCTTGGCTTGTTGCCAGTTAAGCTGCTTGCCAACACCATCATTAATGGGCAACACGGCATTAGCACCTGCAGCAAATTGCAGCTCTGCCATAGTGGCAAACGCCCTTCTCGCCGCATCCCAAAAAGGTTTTTGTAGCGGATAATCTAACGCAAAGCCGGTATCAGTTAAGCGTACTTGCCCACCTGGAGACTGAGCCGAATAGCCATCACGCACTAAGGCAATCATCACCTGTAAATTGTTAAACTGGGTCATTAACTCGGCATGACTACGACCATAACCAATGGTTTTTGATGCGATTAATACTGGATGGATCGGGGGCACTTCTAATTTATAACCCAGCTCTCCAGCAGCGCCATCACGCCATACAAATTCATCGGAATATATCGATTGCGGCGCGCCGCTATGGCCATCAATTTGCTTATCAAAAATGCTGCCTGATAACAAAGTAGGATGAAGAAAAGTTTTACCTAAAAGCTGATAAGGATCTGGGGTATTAGCACGCATTAAAATCGTCGGCGTATGAAGAGCACCCGCACTAAGAATATAGTGCTTCGCCTTAAAAGTCAGAGTCGCGCCATGGCCTGAAGCAAGAGGCGCTCTGGCGGTTAAACCAGTCACTTTATCGGCTTTATGCTGTAGATCAGTAATTTTAGCGTTTGATATTAACTGAGCGCCTTGCTCTAAGGCACTCGGTATGGTTGTGACCAGCATAGACTGCTTAGCGTTAACCGGGCACCCCATACCGCAATAACCTGTATTCCAGCAACCTTTAACATTACGTTTGATCACCGTATATTCCCAACCGAGTTTTTCACAGCCTTCTTTTAAGGCCGCATTATTACGGTTAGGTTGAAATTGCCACTCGCTGATATTTAGCCGCGTTTCCATTTTTTCAAACCATGGCAATAAGCTTTCTGACGATAGGCCTTTAACTGACTTTTCTTGGGCCCAAAATGCTAAGGCTTGCTCAGGTGTACGAATTGAGGTGGTCCAATTAACCGTCGTTGAGCCGCCCACACTGCGACCTTGAAAAATACCAATACCTTTGTCAGCGGTTTTCATCGCTGCTGCTTGCTGATATAGATCAGGGTAAGCACGGCGCTCTTCCATATTAAAATCACTGGACGATTTAAGTGGTCCAGCTTCAACCATGATGACCTTAAGACCCGCTTGAGTGAGGATTTCAGCTGCCGTTCCGCCCCCCGCGCCCGTGCCGACAATCACTACGTCTGCTTCAAAATTCTGATCGTTTTCAAGTTTACTCGCATCAATATGTTGCCAGCCGGCTTTTAAACCTTCTGTAATGGGGTCAATAATATTAGCGGCCACGTCTCACTCCTAAACACGGTTTACATCAAAGAAAATTAGGCGGTCAAAAAAGTGGGTTTAGCGTAATGTAACCGTCCCCAATGCTCTGGGCAGGCATAATAACTGGATAGCACTAATTCCCGTAAGCCAAGATAGGCAGTTTGCAGCATTTGCAGAAAATGATGGCGCCACTCTTCTAGCATCAACACTAACTCATCAGCAGAGCGAAGCATCAATGGCGTCAGGCTACTCGTTAGCAGCAATAAACCCATCCGGCTCTCAAGTAGATTTAATAGCTGATTAATCTCGCTTTTTTGATCATCAGGCAGCACACTGATGGTTTGATTAATCGCGACTATGGTACGATTAATAAAGGCTTCGCGATAATTAGCAACTTCTGGCAAAGTGCCATCCATAAAAATAGGGATTAGCACATTAAAAAGTAAACGATGATTTTCATCAGGATGATCGGTAATGTCTGGGGTGTATAAACTCACACCCAAGGCCAGCGCAGCGGTACCGGTAAAGGCGCCAGCCAAAAAGGTTCTTCGTTTCATAGTTATCCCTTGCTGCAAACATCTGTGATAAAGTGGTCGCTAACAACATTTAAACATACGTTTGAACATTCACAAACTATTGCACTATACATACCCTTATGAAAAAGATTTTCACTCCACCATGGTGGGCAGTAAGTCCTCATATTCAAACGATTTTACCTGTTTTATTTAAGGTGGCCAAACCAGACACCCACAGACAGCGCCAAGAGCTGACTGACGGTGATTTTATTGATTTGGATTGGTTAGGCAAGCCGCAAAATGGCCAGCCAATTTTAGTGATCCTCCATGGACTTGAAGGCAGTAGTGAATCACACTACGTCAGGCGTATGCTACAAACCGCCCAAAACCATGGCTTATGCGCTGTTGTCCATCATCACCGTAGTTGCTCAGGCGAGCCAAATCGGTTAGCCAGAAGTTACCATAGTGGCGACACCGAAGATATTCACTTTACCCTAACTCAGTTACATCAGCAGTACCCAGAATCACCACTGTATGCCGTCGGCTACAGCCTAGGCGGCAATGTACTGGCAAAATATCAAGGTGAACAAGGCGAGCAAAGCTTGCTAGAAAAAACCATAATTGTTTCAGCGCCTTTGTGGCTCGCAGCCTGTGCTAAAAAATTAGAAAAGGGCTTTTCAAAAGTTTATCAGCAGCATTTAATAAAGCAACTGCAAGCCAAAATGCACAGCAAAGTACTGCAAAGCAATTTGGTTGAGAAAATGCCCGTCACTGAAGCGCAAATTCAGCAATTAAGCACCTTTTATTTATTCGATGATAAAGTGACGGCTCCTTTACACGGTTTTGCTGACGTTAATGATTACTACCAAAGAGCCAGTGGTAAGCCTTTTTTAAAAAATGTCAGCAAGTCGACCTTAGTTATCCATGCTCAAGACGATCCTTTCATGACCGATGATGTCATTCCTGCGGCAGTAGAATTATCAGAACATGTGGAATACGAGTTACACCCTAAGGGCGGCCATGTTGGCTTTATCAGCGGCGGCGTTCCTTGGAAGCCACGTTTTTACCTTGAATCAAGAATTATCCATTTTTTAAAGAGCTAATTATGCTTATTCCTTATGATGCCTTGCTACAACTGCCACCAGCAACATTAGACAATTTAATTAAAGAGTACTTGTTTACCCAAATTGAAGATGGCTCTTTTGGCCAAACCGATGACGCTCAGTTACAAAATGCCATAAATCAATGTAAACAAGCTTTAAAACAAGGCGAACTCATCGTTGAATTTAGCGAAGAAGATGAATCCATTGCCATTAGACAAAAACAGCAGATCATTCATCCAAACAGTGATGACAAAGAGCCATTCTTTTAATGCAAGATTGACCTAACCCGTTTCAAGCCGTATAAATAGAGTCTGTTTTTCTTCAGGTTGAAACATGTGAATGTGAATGACTAACGGATTATAAAATACTGAATTGTCATCATAATTAACTTCTTCACGTTTGATCTAGGTAGGATAAATGTCTATTAAACACCCCATTATTGCTGTTACTGGCTCATCTGGCGCAGGCACAACAACAACGACCACAGCATTTACTCATATCTTCCGCCAGCTGGGCATTAATGCAGCGTTTATGGAAGGGGATAGTTTCCATAATTTCACCCGCGCAGAGATGGAAGTATTAATTCGCAAATCACAGGCTGAAAATAACAACCTCAGTTACTTTGGCCCTGAAGCCAATAATTTTGTCAAACTTGAAGAATGCTTTCAAAGCTATGCTGAAACAGGCCAAGGCCAAACTCGTAGTTACCTACATACCTTTGATGAAGCTGTGCCATTTAACCAAATGCCCGGCACATTTACTCAGTGGCACCCATTACCTGAAAAAACTGATGTGTTGTATTATGAAGGTTTACATGGCGGCGTGGTCACAGAAGATGCTGACGTTGCAAAGCATGTGGACTTATTGATTGGCATGGTGCCCATTGTCAATTTGGAATGGATTCAAAAAATCATTCGCGATACCTCAGATAGAGGCCATAGCCGCGAAAAAGTCATGGGCTCGATTGTGCGCAGTATGGATGATTATATTAAGCATATGACGCCACAATTTTCTCGCACCCATATCAACTTTCAACGAGTTCCTACAGTTGATACCTCCAATCCATTTAGCGCTAAAGACATCCCCAGCTTAGACGAAAGTTTTGTGGTGATCCGCTTTAGAGATATTGACAATGTTGATTTTCCTTATTACTTAAGAATGATTGACGGCTCGTTTATGTCACGCATCAATACTTTAGTCGTGCCTGGTGGCAAGATGTCATTAGCAATGGAGTTAATATTAACCCCACTGATTAAAGATATTATGCAGAAAAAAGCAGCTGCCGATGAAGTACAACAGCTCGATGATGCTAGCCCAGCAGAATAAGCAACGACTAATACAAGTAATACAAGTAAACTTGGCAGGTTAAGCTTAATTTAAGCCTAAACCATTATCATTCTCGCTGTCGGGACTTCAGGCGAAAGAACGATAGTTGATGTGCTCTTGGGTGTTAATTCCCCCTTATTTATCTGTTAGCGCACTTGGGCATATCAGCAAACCTGCTTCTATTATTCGCTGTTCCTGTCACTTGCTCTTTGAAGCGCCCTTATAAGCCGCGTTCAATTAAGACTAAAACCATTTCAACTCGCCCTGTTAAACCGTTAATTTAACGAGACCAGTAAGCGTTTTATCTCAGCCCGAACCAAATCAATTTTAGCGGTAATCTCCATACTTGCAGCTTCGCTCTCTAGCATCTGTTGCCATTGTTCTGACCAAACCAAGGTTAAATTTTGTGCTTTAAGCCTGACTTGATCATTGGTTAATGAACTTAAATCTTCAATTAAGCCCACTTTGACCCATCCCACCCTAGGGTTACCTAATTCAGTATCATTATCGTAATGCGCCGCATAGACCAATTGCTCTAATTGCGCTAGCTCTAGCAGCATTTCAAAACTTGCTGTTCTAACATTGCTATTATGCTCTGTTATCTCCATACGCCAGACGTTATATGAGAATCCCATTAGCGAAAACAGTAAGCTAAATATCACCGTAAGCTGATAGAGCTTTAATTTATTATCTACAATTCCATTCATTGTGATCGCCTAGTCGTGATGAATAAACTGACTCTAATCATCAGCTAATAATAGCTATGATTTGTCCACGCGCACTAAAATTTAGCCACAAAAAAACGGCCTTGTTGGCCGTTTCAATTCAAACAAAACATTGCTTAATTCATTAATGGAATGATTTCACGATAAGCCCTGCCTTGCTGATACTGTTCAAGTCGCATGATAAATTCATCGCTCTGGGCAACTTCTGGGTTTTGCTTTAATGCTTCAATGGCTTTTTGTTGGGTATCAACAGCCAGTTCAAACTCACCCATTTCGGCATAAGCAGCAGCAAGGTTATCTAAGTTGGTCGGATCGTTAGCGTTACTTTCAAGCAATTGCAGTGCAAGCTGCACCGCTTTTGACCCATTACGATACTCTTCTTCAGGGCAGGTCGCTAAAATCCACGCCACATTCCCCAGCGCAATTTCGTCACCTGCTTGGGTGAATTGCTCTAAAGCTTTGCCGCAACTGCGGGTTACACCATCGCCACCAGCAGAGTAAATAAAGCCTAATCGAAAGTGAGCTCGTGGATCGCCATGCTTAGCTAAAGACTGGTACCATTTTTCTGCTACCGCTAAATCCCGCGGTAATAACTTTCCTTCAAAGGTTAAATCTGCCAAAGTTTGCTGCGCTTTAATATGATCTTGTAGCGCCGCTTGCTCGACCCAATAAATGCCTTGATCAATATCTTGGTCGACAAATCGCCCCGCTAAACTCATTAGCCCTAATAAAAATTGTGCGTCGGCATTGCCTTCCGCCGCCCGCAATTGGATATGAACTAATTTACTAGCCGCTTGAGATGCTTTCGATTGAGGAATTGAAAAGGCACTGACTGGCGCACTGACACTCGTCAATAAACCTAATGAGCAGGCTAAGCCAACACTTAATAATTTCTGCGAATATTTCAAACTAACCTCGTACTGCAGCGATTCAACTTTGATAATCAAATTAACAATAACCACCAATGGGGATTTTTACAATAAACCAATCCCTATTAATCATAATAAATCGTTCATCTTCAATCTAAAGCTTGATAAAAATCTGATAAAACAATGCTTTTAAAGAAACATCAACTTGCCAATTAAAACAGATAAGGCTAAATTAGATAATAATGTGGCGTGCAGCTGCAAAAATAAATTTCTAATTTAATAACTTAATACCGTACTTGACTGTTTTTTCATAATGTTAAACTCGATCTTCATCAAAGTTTTACACGATTAACTCAAGTACAATTACTTTATTAGATAGTCCTTACTTTCATTTTATCAATCGAGGAAATACACATGGCTCTGATTGGCAAGCCTAAACCTGATCCAACTTTGGAATGGTTTCTTTCACACTGTCACATCCATAAATACCCAGCGAAAAGCACCTTGATACACGCAGGTGAAGAGTCTGATACCTTGTATTACATCGTTAAAGGTTCAGTCGCTGTATTGATTAAAGATGAAGAAGGGAAAGAAATGATCCTTTCATACCTTAATCAAGGTGACTTTATTGGTGAACTTGGTTTATTCGAAGAACAAGCTGAACGTACAGCTTGGGTTCGTGCCAAACAACCTTGTGAAATCGCAGAAATTTCTTACAAGAAATTCAAGCAACTGATTCAGGTTAATCCTGAAATTCTAATGAAGTTAACTGCGCAAATGGCTTACCGTTTGCACAGCACTAGCCAAAAAGTCGGCGATTTAGCTTTCTTAGACGTTGCTGGACGCATCGCACAAACATTATTACACCTTGCTAAGCAACCAGATGCAATGACTCACCCTGATGGCATGCAAATTAAGATCACTCGTCAAGAGATTGGTCAAATTGTAGGTTGTTCACGTGAGACTGTTGGCCGTATATTAAAAATGCTTGAAGAACAAAATCTTATTCAAGCTCACGGTAAAACTATTGTGGTATATGGCACTCGTTAAGTTAAGCTTCAGCTTGATTTAAGGGTGATTAATTAAAGTGATAATTAGCAATTCTAATTATCACTTTTTTTATGGGAGTCTGTCTGATGAGGCTGCTGACTGCATTACTACTCAGTCTACTTATATCGACTCTAACACCAGCATCACAAGCAATGACTGCAGAGCTACCACATGATGAAGTTCAACGCTTAGTTACATCCGGTAGCATTCGTTCGCTTGATTATTCCCTCACTTTACTTGCACAATACTGTCAGGGTGAATTAATTGATGCCAGCCTCTATCAAGAGGATGACAAATGGCGTTATGATTTACAGTTAAAGATAAAAAAAGGGCATATCATCCATTTATTTCTCGATGCTACAAATGGGATGCCAGAGTCAATTGACCAACTACCAAGTGAATGCCAAATAAATGAAACTGCTACTCGTTGAAGATAACACCCTCTTAGTTGCTGAGCTTGAAAAACAACTAAAACAAGCCGGCTACGTTACTGATGTAACCGATAAAGCTGTTGAAGCAGATTACCTCATCAAAGAAACTCAATACGATTGTGTGATTTTGGATATTGGCTTGCCTGACGGTAATGGCTTAACACTCGTCGAGTCTTGGCGTGAAAAAGGCATTGATACGCCGGTGATTATGCTTACTGCGCGCAGTCAGTGGCACGAGAAGGTCGAAGGCTTTAATGCGGGGGCTGATGACTACCTTGGTAAGCCTTTTCATGCTCAAGAGCTGTTAGCGCGAGTTCAGGCACTTATTCATCGTGCCCATGGCCGTCTTAATACCTCATCAAAGCAGTTGAGTTATGGTGGCATTACCCTTGATGAGTCAGAGCAACGAGTGCATATCGGTGACAAGCATTACGAATTAACCGCCATGGAATTTAGACTATTAAAAATATTTTTAATGTCGCCAAAGAAATTACTCTCAAAAGCACAACTTACCGATAAGCTTTATCAATTTGACGATGAAAAAGAATCAAATGTGGTTGAAGTATACGTTACCCATTTACGTAAAAAACTTGGTAAAACCGCCATTGAAACCCGCCGTGGCCAAGGGTATATTTTTCACGGCATTGTTGAATGATATCAATCCGCAGTAAGCTAAGTTTATGGCTTAGCGGTTTAATCATTATTGCCACCGTCATCGGACTCATATTATTTGAGTCCATGTTAAGACAAGCGTTTCATGACTCTATCATCAATCGTCTCGAAGAAGATTTAGAACACATCATTATCGCCAGCCATATCAATGCTGGTGAAATTATCATCGACCAAAACCAACTCTCCAGCTTTTACAAACCCGCCTATTCAGGTCGATACTTTCAATTTAACTCCGATGATCAAGTGATCCGCTCCCGTTCTCTATGGGATGTGCAATTAGATATCGAATTATTGCAGCATGATCAAACCCGGGTATGGCAAGCCAAAGGGCCAAAAAATAATGACATGCAGTTATTATCGATTGGTATAGGCTCAATCAATGGCGATAAAGTTGCCACCCTTACGGTTGCTCAAGACTTAAGTATTGGCCGGCGGGTCTTTAGTGAAGTGTTTGGCACTAAGTTGGCGATTAATATCGCCATGCTACTGGCAATGATTGGCGGTATTTTTATCATTCTACGCCAATCATTTAAGCCAGTTAAACACATTCAAGATTCACTGGCCAAATTACGCCAAGGTGAAATCGATGCCCTAGAAGTCACCAAGATTCCAGTTGAAATAAAACCTTTAGCTGAAACCTATAACGAATTATTAGATTACACCGCTAATCAAATTGAGCGCAGTAGAAATAATTTAGGTAATTTAAGCCACGGCCTAAAAACCCCATTAGCCGTGATGCAGCAACAAGTTGAAGTATTGGGTTTATCAAACCCGCAAGCGGCTGAAGCCATGCAGCAGCAATTAGACCTGATCCGCAACATGATCGAACGTAAGCTCACTGCAGCTAGAATTACTGGTGATATGCTGCCAGCAGCGCAAATGGTGGTGCCACGTGATTTTGAGGCGCTCATTAGCACTCTAGATAAAGTACATCACCATAAAAACATTCATTGCAGCATTGATGTCAGCGATGACATAAGTCGCCTGCCGATACACCGTGAAGATGGTATGGAGCTGTTTGGTAATTTATTAGATAACGCTTACAAGTGGGCAAATTCAGCGGTCAATTTGACGGTATCTCAGCAGCAACAAACATTAACCCTGTGTATCGAAGATGATGGCCCCGGCGTCAATGACGATCAAATCAGCCAACTGACCAATCGCGGTAAACGTTTAGATGAAGCCGTGTTAGGCCATGGGCTGGGGTTATCCATTGTAAAAGAAATTGTTGAGCAATATGGTTATCAACTCAAGTTCGAGCGTGGTGATGTGTTAAAAGGCTTACATGTTTGCATTATATTTGCCAATACCACCCCAGATGGTAGCGCCGTAACATAATCCCTTAATGGCGTACTAAAACCTTGCAACTTAACAATGAAAAATGCCAGATAAACTGACTTACTTGGCATTTTCATTAGCGGTAAAATTAACGCAATTCTACCGACTTAGCTAGCAGCATTATTTGACAGCATTAGTACTTTCAAAGATTTTGTCAGCAGACGCAGCGACAAAACCAGTATACAGGTCACCGTCAGCCATCGGATAACGACGGGCAAACTCATAGAAACAAGTTGGAATTTCAAGTTCGCCATCTGCAAAGCTGACCGCCATGCGATCTGCCATCGTTGATGACTGCTCTAATAGCACTTCAGCTGAACCTTTAATCTCACCACCAGCGGTGTTTAAGGTAAAGCCAGCAGCTTTTAGGGTTTCATTGACTGATTCAATGGTTTCAAAATCAGGCAGCTCATTAATGGAAACCGTAAAATGGTTAGCGCGATAACCAATGGCCGCAACCCAAGCTGCGTACTCGCTTTCTGCCAATAAGGTTTTGTAAGTGGCGATATCGACACGCCAATGACAGCCTGAATATAAAAAATTATCCGCAGTTGTCACCGCAGCATCCACTTGATCAACTAAACCATGGATAATGCTTTGCACTTCAGGGCTAAATTCTTCCACTAACAGCTCAGAGATAAACACCTTAGGCTGATGCGGATCGGGATGCTCGAAATGCTTGGCAACCAACTTTTTCAGCTCAAAGTGATAATCACCACTGGCAACATAACCAAGCGACTCAAAATGAGCCGCCAATACAGCAAGGTTAACTTTTTCAATATTAAAGGTACGCAGGGCAATATGATCGTTAATGATCGGTTTTCCCTGCCCTAACAGTTGCTGAATGTTTGCCGCCGAGGGCGTCATATTGATGTAGTCTTGCCATAAAGCGGCGAATAAAGTGTTAACGTCGGTATGCATAATAAAATCCTTCTTTAAAAAAAGGCAATGACCCAAAAGTCATTGCCTTCATTGCAATCTAGATCACTAGATAGATAAACCAGGGCTTAATGTCGCAGGCAAGCTAACACTATCCGCTTCCACAGAAGCCACAGGGTAAGCACAGTAATCTGCAGCATAAAATGCACTTGCACGATGATTACCTGATGCACCAACACCACCAAATGGTGCTGCGCCAGATGCACCAGTGATTTGCTTATTCCAGTTAACGATACCTGCACGAATACGGGCTAAGAAGTAATCGTAATCTTCGCGGCTATCCGCCAACAAACCAGCAGAAAGTCCATAACGCGTGTTGTTTGCCATCTCAATGGCATCATCAAAGGCTTGGTATCTAACTAATTGCAGCAATGGACCAAAGTATTCTTCATCAGGCAGCTCTGCAATTGCTGTCACATCAATTAACCCAGGAGACACTAGACCAGTCCCCGCTTCAACGTGAGTAAGCTCAATAAGCGATGTCGCACCTAATGCCAACAAGTTAGCCTGCGCGGCAACCATGCCTTTAGCTGCGGCTGCAGAAATCATCGAACCCATAAATGGCTGCGGCTGTGCATTCCAGCTAGCCACTTTGATTTGCTTAATCGCGGTAATAAGCTCAGCAATTAACGCATCACCTGCAGCGCCTTGCTGGATGTACAAACGACGTGCACAAGTACAACGTTGACCAGATGAGATATAAGCTGATTGAATAATATCGTGAACGGCCGCTTTAGTGTCTGTGACGTCTTTGATAATTAATGGATTATTACCCCCCATTTCAAGGGCTAAAATTTTGCCAGGATGCCCTGCATATTGCTGATGCAACAAGTGACCAGTACGAGAACTACCGGTAAAGAATAGTCCATCAATTTGCGGGTGCGAGGCCAATGCTTTACCGGTTTCAAGCTCGCCTTGAACCAAGTTAATCACACCTTGTGGCAAACCTGCTTTGTCCCAAAGTTTTAGCATTTCTTCAGCGACTTTCGGAGTTAGCTCTGATGGCTTAAACACCACGGTGTTACCCGCAAGTAAGGCTGGAACAATATGACCATTGGGTAAATGACCAGGGAAATTATAAGGGCCAAATACCGCAACAACGCCGTGCGGCTTATGACGTAAAACGGCGCGACCTGCGGGAATGTCATTAGTTTCAGTACCAGTACGCTTATCATGCGCTGCAGCTGATAAGCCAATTTTGCCTATCATAGCGCCCACTTCTGTGGCGGTTTCCCACTGAGGTTTACCGGTTTCTTGGGCTATCACTTCAGCAAGCTCAGCTTTGTGCGCTTCAAGTTCGCTGCGGTACGCTTCAACAATGGCTAAACGCGCCTCATAGCCAAGCATAAACCAGTCAAACTGCGCACTTCTTGCGGCATCAATGGCGCTATTAACTTGGGCTTCTGTCGCCGTTTTACCGCTCCAGATCACCTCACCATTTGCTGGGTTGAGTGATGTAATTTCATGACCTTCGCCATTAGACCATTGGCCTTTGATAAATTGTGTCATTTGCTGTTTCCTACAGTTCTAATACGCGAATTTGCTGGCCTTGCTCAACCATTAGCGCTTCAGCTAATTGTGGGCTTAAGGTGACGTTATCATGCTCTTGTGAAACTAAAATTCTTGCCGCTGTTGCGCGGTAATCCGCTAACAAGGTATTGGCGACAAGATATTGATGATCGGCATGAGGCATCTTTCCAATAGTGACCGTGAGTAGACGGCTTTGACTCACGGCGCGGATGTCGCTTAGCGCACACTCCACTGTTGGACCACCATCGAAAATATCGACGTAATTTCTAAATTTAAAGCCTTCAGCCTGCAATAACTTCAGCGCAGGTTTAGTATTTCTATGCACCTCGCCAATCACTTTTTGTGCTTTTTTTGGCAATAGGCATACATGTATCGGGCTTCTTGGCATCATTTCAGCCATAAAGGCCTTTTTACCTAACCCCGATAAATAATCGGCTTCGACAAAATCAATGCCTAAGAAATGATCTTGTAACCACTCATAAAAAGGTGAATCACCCTTTTCATCGCTTACGCCGCGCATTTCAGCAATTACAGTGCTGCCAAAACGTTGCTCATGTTGAGCGAGGAATAAAAAACGCGAGCGAGAAAGCATGCGGCCGTTATAGCCTCTGCGATATTCTTTATTTAAAAACAGCGTACATAACTCTGCAGCGCCAGTGTAGTCATGGCAAAGCGTCAGTGTTTCCACTTCGTTACGAACTGAGATTTGTTTAGAATGATAGACTTCAGTGCCTAAACGGTAATGATAAAAGGCATCTTCCATCCCGACAGCGGCTTCAATACCGCAGGTACCGACAACTTGATTGGTTTTTAAATCTTCAAGCACCATCAAATAACCTTCATCGAAAGGTTTCTCAACTTGCTTGGAAAAAGAAGCTTCAGCTCTAGCGATTTTAGAGCGTAATAGCTCTTCGTTGACTGGCAGGGAAGTGAACCCATGACCCGATTCAACGGCGACCTTGTAAAGTGCTTCGTAATCACTGCCACGAATAGGTCGTATGATTAGCATCTGACTCTCCTTGATAATCCAGTAATAAAAAGTCACCAACAAACAGACTTTTCATTACCGATAACCCAATAAAAAAGCGCAAGGTTTTACCCTTACGCTTTACTTATCTATTAACCTGCAACCACTTTAGCTACAGCACGTTCGAAACGTGCTAAACCTTCAGCGATATCAGCTTCTGGGATAACAAGAGATGGAGCAAAACGCACGACGTTAGCGCCAGCAATCAAGCTCATTAAGCCTTCTGCAACCGATGCAACTAAGAAGTCACGGCTACGGCCTGCATATTGCTCGTTAAGTACTGCGCCTAATAACATGCCTTTACCACGCACTTCTGAGAACACATTATATTTGGCATTGATTGCCGCTAAACCATCACGGAATAACTGTTCGCGATGCTTAACACCATTCAGTACTTCAGGCGTATTCACCACATCCATAACAGCATTACCAATAGCGCACGCTAATGGGTTGCCGCCATAAGTCGAACCATGAGTACCAATTTTAAGATGTGCGGCAATTTTAGCAGTGGTTAGCATTGCAGCAATTGGGAAACCGCCACCTAGGGCTTTGGCGCTGGTTAAAATATCAGGCACAATATCGGTGCCCATGTAGGCAAATAACTCACCGGTACGGCCAACACCTGTTTGCACTTCATCAAAAATAACTAATGCGTCATGCTTATCAGCAAGTGCGCGCACAGCTTTTAAGAATTCTGGGTCACCATTGATAATACCGCCTTCACCTTGAAGTGGTTCAAGCATGATGGCACAAGTGTTATCAGAAATTACCGCTTCTAGAGCGGCAATATCATTAAATGGTACATGAGTAACGCTTTGTGGTTTAGGCCCGAAACCATCAGAGTAAGCCGCTTGACCACCCACAGTAACAGTAAAGAAGGTACGACCATGGAATGCTTTATCAAAGGCGATGATTTGATCTTTTTGTGGGCCGTGATTATCTAATGCGTAACGACGGGCAAGTTTTAGTGCAGCTTCATTGGCTTCAGCACCTGAGTTAGCAAAGTAAACACGCTCAGCAAACGTGGCGTTAACCAGTTTCGTCGCCAGCTCTAATGCTGGCTCATTGGTCATTACGTTTGATAAATGCCACAGCTTTTCACCTTGTTCTTTTAGGGCGCCAACAAGTGCTGGGTGACAATGACCTAAACAATTCACTGCAATACCACCAGCAAAGTCAATAAACTCATTACCTTGTTGATCCCAAACTCGACTGCCTTCTCCGCGAACTGGGATTACGGCTGCTGGCGCATAGTTAGGCACCATGACTTCATCAAATTGGGCACGTGTTAAGTTCATTTCAACGCTCATTGCTTTTCGTTCCTTAAAGTTATTAGCGACACTTAAGTCACTCTATTCCGCTTGCTGTATTGATTTTGGTTTAAGTTGACTGCGGATGTTTGTATAGCTTGCAGGTCATTATTAGCTAAAACGTGATCAAAATACCAGTTTTTAGCGGTTAACTATTCATAACTTAAATGAATAATGCATAAAGAGTTAACAAACTTCACATACAAAGTGCTATTACAGCTTATTTTTAGCATAAATAGTCATAAAAAAAGTTATTTGGCCTCAAATAAGCTAGCTATTCATCATAAATGCATAACTAAACAAGATTTAGTCATACTTAAGGGGGATAAAGCCTGACTTTAAACTAAATTAAGCTTGCGGTAATTTTGCGATTTTAAACGGATCAGCTCTTGCTCGGTAAATTCATAATAATCAAATAACACTCGCTTCTCTTGCGGCTCAATTAAACGCGATTGCTCTAATATTAATACCTTGGCATAACAACTGGCTTTGGCAACGATAGCGCTTTCTGTGGAAAACTCGCTAAAGTGATAATTTAAATCGAGCTCTTTTAGCACTTGGGTTAGCTGGCTCTGGTTAAAATCCATTAAGTCCAATAATTGCCAATTAAGCTGCTCACCATAGGACATCACTTGCTCAAACACTTCCTCAGCTGGAAATGCTGAGGCCATTACCGCATCGTATAAGGTTTTATCCCCTTTGGCGCTGGTCTCACGTAGCCAGGTTCCCCATGTGTTTTCAAATTGTCTGGCGCTGGCATTTAATATAGTCGCTGCGCCTAATTGCTTCATCAAAGCTGCGCTATAAACCAATGCCACATCCTTTTGATGCAGCGCTGCCAATGCTTTGGCCGCTATGGCGGTGATCATGCTGTAACGCCATAACTTACGACTAGCCCAAATCAGGTTAGTATTGCCCGATGGCAGCCAATGTCGTAAACAAAAGTAAGGGATCACAGCTTGCAAATTTTCAATGCCAATATAATTAAGCACTAACTTAATGTCGGTTACTTTGACTTCTGATCGCTGCGGTCTGCGGTGACTCGAGGCTGGGCTATTGATTAAATTGATAAGATCGGTCGATAGCCAGCTGATATTTTCAACAAGCGATCGCACTCGGCGCAGATCAGGTTCTTTGTTAAGCAGTAAATCCAATAATAAAATATGGGACTCTTTTAAACCCGATTGCGCTAACATCTGCTGAGGTGAATTGAGCTGATGCTCAAGGGAGCTTATGACAGTGTTAGTCAATTGCTCTGATATGCGCTGTAACACCAACTGAGCCCGCGCTTGCTCTTCTAAACGTGCTTTAATGGCTAAACGTTCAACTTCAAGTTTATTGGCGTCATCTTCTAACTGCTTATCTAAGTCATCAAGCTGCGAGGGTAACTTTTCCTTACCCATAATCAGTTGCTTATACAGCCTGCGCTCAACTTCAATGACTTTTCCTGGCCTTACGCCACCTGCTACCGACACTGCCACAAATAAACTGCCTTTAATTCTGTGTTAGTTATATGAAAATTATATTTCAACTGCTGCTTATCGTTACAAATAAGGCCTCCAAATGGAAGCCTTATGGTTTAAATCAGCTTAAGTAAAACGCATCATTACTTTAGCTCTTGCTCAAACAATTTGTAGATACGACGATATTCATCTAACCAGCTTGATGCCTGTCTAAAGCCATGTGGCTCAACAGGGTAAATCGCGGTTTCAAACATCGCCTTTTCTAACTCAATCAAGCGTTGTACTAAGCGCACACTATCTTGGAAGAACACATTGTCATCGAGCACACCGCTCATGATCAGCAATGGTTTTTGTAAACCCTGTGCGTGTTCAATTGGTGAACTCTTTTCATAGGCAATGGGGTCAACATCTGGGGTATTTAAGATGTTAGAGGTATATGGCGCATTATAATGCGCCCAATCGGTGACCGGACGAAGTGCTGCGCCCGCTTGGAATAACTCAGGCTCATTAAATAACGCCATGAACGTTAAGAAGCCGCCATAAGAGCCGCCATAGGTACCTACTTTAGCGCCGTCAACATGACTGTTAGCCGCCATCCAGCTAACGCCGTCTTTTAAATCTTCAACTTCAGGATGACCCATATTGCGATACACAGCGGTGCGCCAATCGCGGCCATAACCTTTAGAACCACGGTAATCCATATCCATGACGACATAACCCTGTTGTGTTAATAAGTTATGGAACATGAACTCTCTGAAATAGCCAGAAAAACCATTATGGGCATTTTGCAGGTAACCCGCACCATGGTTAAAAATTACTGCAGGATATTTTTCAGCATTATTAGCATCATAGCCCTGAGGTAAATAGACTCTAGCGTAAATGTCTTTCGCACCATGAGTTGATGGTACTTTTACTACTTGAGGGGCTTGCCATGCATAATCTGCAAACGCTTTACTGGTGTAATGAGTTAACTGCTTAAGCTCGCCGCCAATTGGCTGCACATACAGCTCATTAGGTTGGGTGGCTGTTGATGCCGTTAATAGCAACGATTGACCATTAGGGCTTAACTCATAATCAAGGGTACCTGTCCACTGGGTCAGCTGCTCAGTTTTACCGCTAGCAATCTCAACCCGATAAACATTATAAGTTCCAGGGTGGTCTTTGTTAGCACGATAATAAAGATGCGTCGCATCGGGTGATAAGGTCACTTGATCAACCACATATTCGCCATTGGTAAGTGCGCTGGTCTTGCCATTTTCACCTTTAACATAAAGCTGTGAATAACCAGACTCTTCAGATAAGTAATAGAATGACTCAGATGTTCCCACCCAACCAAATTGATTGAAGGTGTAGTTAACCCAAGCATCATCATGTAAACGGTGCTCTGTTTTTAGCTTGCCGGTTTCAAGGTTGACACTGGCGATCCAGCGATCTTTATTATCAACCGCTTCAATCATAACCAGCAATTTATTTTCAGATTCATGCCACTGCATCGGACTTTGACTCCAAGTCCAATCTTGCATCAGTTGCAATACCCGTGGCGATTTTTCGCTGTTATAACGCTCGCCTTTGGCTTTGGCATTTTCAGCTTTTACACTGGCTAACACGTCGGCATCGTAACCATCAAGACCTTCAATAGTGATATCTTTCTTAACGTGATCGACCAAGTCTAGGACCACCAATCGTTCACCTGGGTAACTGTCTTCAGCCACACGCGCCCTTGCAGGTACTGCATCAACATAGCCATCTTTACCTAGATAATTTGGCATGATGTCGTGCTCGCTGCGCCAGCTATAGTCTTTATCAACTAAGTTAACCACTAAGTAACGGCCATCAGCGGAAAGACTCATATCAGAGACTTTTTCATCATCGCCTAAATACCAAGTTTTAGCCGCAAAAGTCGGGTCTTGCGCCGCTAACTCCTCGGCATATTCAGCGCGGGTTTTACTCTTGTTATGCTGCAAAGCAACATAGGCAATCAAACGATGCTGTTGTTTGGCAATGTAAGATTCTGGATCGCTAACCCCTTTAGGGGCATTGGCCATTTGCACATCTGCTAGCTGCTCAGTTAACCCAGTCTGCAGATGTATCTTGAAGACACTATTACCTTGAAAATAAGCCAAATCGCCGCTACTAAGGAACTTAACCTCATCAATGGCAGTATTCACGCGGGTAAGCTGTTTTACGTCCCCTGACGCTAATTGCTTAACGAATATATTACCCTGATAGATATAGGCTTTTTGCGATTTATCTGCACTCAACACACCGTGCTTTTGATCAGTTAAATGCAACTGATTCAAGCTAATAAGACTTGCCTGAGTTTGACTCACGCCTTGCTGATAAACCTCAGCAATTGGCGCCTGATGTGCTTGTCGATTAAAATAAATTGACTGACTATCATCGCCCCAATAAGCATTTTTAGCTAACACACCCATCCAATCAGGGTTGGCCATGATCTGATTTAAGGTTAAAGGCTGTTCAACTTGAGGAGGTGTCGCAAGCGTCACTGTGTAACTTGAAGCTGCGTTAGAAATGCTTGGGGTGTTATTGCTAGTTGCGGTCGCGCTGCAACCAGAAATGATCGCTAAAGAAAGCGCACTAAGCGCAGTATTGCGCAGTAGCCTTGTCATATTGAATCCTTTGTCATCAAAGATGTTTGGTATATTCTCGCCTAAACGTTAACCACTGTTTGGCAAGTGCTTTTATTATTGCTCTTTTATATCATAAAAAAGGAGTAAACTTGTGAGCTTTTTTGGTCAAAGTTGTAACGGAAATTATTGATTATTGGAGAGGAAAGTAAGGTTAGCCGTTTAGAAGATGATAAAGGGATCCAAATGCGACTCATTGGCCCCAAATGAGCAAGTTAATAATTTAAAAAATTCTGTAGTAACTCAAGACCTTGTTCGGTCAAAATAGCTTCTGGATGAAATTGCACCCCAAATATAGGCAAACTATTATGGCGCATCGCCATGATCTCACGGCCATGAATTGGATCATCAAACCATGCATCAAGTTGAAAACCATCAGGTAAACTTTCAACTAGTAAAGAATGATAACGGGTAACTGTAAGTGGCTGATTAAGCTGTTTAAACAAGCCAGCTTCATGGTGATTTATCTTGCTGGTTTTACCATGCATCACTCTTTTAGCACGAACAACATTAGCGCCGAACACCTGTGCAATGGCTTGATGACCTAGACATACCCCTAAAATTGGCAGTTTACCGGCAAAGTATTCGATTGCTTGTAATGAGATCCCCGCTTCATTAGGCGAGCAAGGGCCTGGAGAAATAACCAAATGAGTTGGATTTAAGGCTTGGATTTCTGCAATGCTGATCTCGTCATTACGCTTTACCATAATCTCAAAACCTAGCTGCTGAAAATATTGCACTAAGTTAAAAGTAAACGAATCGTAGTTATCAATCATTAACAGCATTAAGGACCCTAAGTACAAGATTGCTTTATAAGAATAATTAATCAGGAAAGCTAAAATACCTGAATGGTGGCGGATAATAGCATAGCTTTGCTCAGTGCTTAAGCGTTTAGACCTATCGCTGGTTTTGTTGACTGTAACGTTTAATTGCTAGGTTATACTATAGCTCTATATCAGTGGCTCCTACCGCCATCTTAGGAAGGTAAACTATGGGAATGCAATTTTTAAATACACAAGTTTCAGGAACACAAGTCACACAGGTGGGAAATGTCAGTCTTTATTTTATTGGTGATATTTATGGTCGCTTAGACAAGTTAACCGATTTATTAGCCGAAATTGATTTTGATATCGATGATCCACAATCGAGTATTCAATTTGTTAAGTTAGTTTTTTGTGGCAACTTAATTGCGTCACACCAGCCTGCTCAAACCGATGCAGCCGCTATTGAGCACATCGCCTTACTCAACTTTATAAAACGGCTGGTTGATGAAGGTTATGCTTATTGTTTGCTTGGCATAAATGAGTTTAACGCCATAGGTTGGAGTAAACACCACCCGATCACAGACGAGCCTTTAGTTAGCGCGAGCAAGCTAGCACTCAATTCAGATAGCCTAAGCCAACAAGGCCCCTTTTTCCTATCGTTATTTGATCCCGCTGACGAATCAATTTATCAATGGATAGATTGGTTTATGTCATTGCCACTGTTTTTGGATTTTGGTCATATTCGCGCAGTGCATGCTTGTTGGGATCAACAAACAATCACAGCGTTAGCGCCGTATATAGAGCCAAGTCATGCTTTATCACAGCAATATTGGCCCTGCGCGTTTGATAAAGATCACTCGCTCAATCATGCACTAAATATTATTTTGAATTACCCAACATTTGAGTTAACCGAGCAACACCCTCACTATCTGTTAACAGTTCCGGTAATAGTGGCTCATTATCCCTTAGACAGTTTCCCAGATATTCAAAATGAATACCTGGCTTGTGTTAATTACAACGCAGCGGTTGCCAACTACCCACTCGTGAGTTTTGCTTGGCATCAAGGTCGCAAAAAACAGCTTGAGGACGCCTGCGTATCTGATAATGCACAACTCAGCCTTGGCGAGTTTTGTTTTATTGACCAACCCACCCCAGAAGAACAGATTGCCAGTGGTGTTGAAGCATTGTTAGCGATGATGATAAAGCAACTGCCTAAGGTGGATATAAGCCCTGAAGCCTTATGCCAATTTCAACAGCAAGTGGATCTTTGCCTATGGCAAGACTGGGACCCTAGTGAGCAATTTCCTAATGCTCGCTATCGAAATCAGTACCAAACCTTTATCGAACCAATCGCCCAATTAGCATTAGCCATGGATAGCGAGCAGCTCTGTGCTTATCTGGCTATTTTGGCGCGCTACCAGCTAGAAATTGAAAATGATAATTTGGAAAACCGTTGTTTAAAAGTCGCTTTCAAACTAACAAGATTAGCAGCCCATGCGCTTAAGCACTAGGACAGTTCAGTGGAGTGGAAGTAAAACTAGCAAGATAAGTTTAAGATGTTACTGAGACTTCAATAGCTGCACACTATGCCACTCAGTAAATAACAGACAATAAAAAACCAGTTACTAATCTAGGACTAATAACTGGTTTTTTTATGATTTGAGCCGACTATTTAACAACCGTTAAATGAGCACGTCCTTTAGTTTTTTCAGAATCACCAGTTGGCTTTTCTTCAGTTGATACAGCAGTGTCAACAGTAGCATCTACGGTCGATTCTACTGTAGAAAATGCTCTTGTAGCAGGTGATAAATCTTCAGATTTATCTTCTGCCATATAAGCATCTTCCATATCAAACACGGTACCAGCACCATTTTCACGGGCATAAATTGCCACGATAGCAGCCATCGGTAAAACGACTTGCTGCGGTACACCACCAAAACGAGCATTAAACTCGACAAATTCATTGGTCATTTGCAAATTTCCCACAGCACCGCCAGCTATGTTAAGTACGATTTGACCGTCTTTAACAAACTCTTGAGGTACTTGAGTCCCTTTCACAAATGCATCCACGACAACATGTGGGGTAAAGTGATTATCCATCAACCACTCATAGTAAGCCCGCAACAAATATGGACGATTAGGGGTAATTGCTTTCATTACATGCCCATGCGCATTTCGCGCTCAACCTCAGTTAACGATGCTTTAAATGATTCACGTTCAAAAATACGTGTCATGTAAGCATGGATATCTTTAGAAGTACGGGCATCAAGGTTAATACCTAGTTCAGGTAAACGCCATAATAGCGGCCCTAAGTAACAATCAGAAAGACCAAATTCTTCGCTCATAAAGTATGGCATTTCAGCAAATACTGGCGCTAAAGCAACCAAGCTATCAGTTAACTCTTTACGAGCAGCATCAGCTTTGTCGCCACGGCGAATACGGGCAACCAATTCATACCAGTCAGTATCAATACGGTGCATCATTAGACGACTTTGTCCGCGAGCAACTGGATATACTGGCATCAATGGTGGATGTGGAAAGCGTTCATCCAGGTATTCCATGATAATGCGAGACTCATACAATACTAATTCACGATCAACTAAAGTCGGAACTGAGTTGTAAGGATTTACGTCAAGTAACTCCTGAGGCTTCTCGCTAGGGTCTACCTGTAATACATCAACAGTTACCCCTTTCTCAGCCAGTACGATACGTACTTGGTGGCTATATAAATCATCGGCACCTGAAAACAGTGTCATGATAGAGCGTTTGTTGGCAGCTACAGCCATTGATATCCTCCAGAAACGGAAAAACAAAACAAACGAGGGGCTAAGCCCCTCGTTTAGAGTATGCGAATAATGTATTTTACCCGTTATTCGTGTCTAGTGCACATCTTTCCAGTATTCTTTCTTCAACAAATAGGCAATGATGAAGAAAAAGAATAGAAATCCGAGTACCCACCAGCCTAAAGCTTCACGTTCAAGCTTCACTGGATCGGCTGAATATACAAGGAAACCGGTGATATCTCGCACCGCTTGATCGTACTCTTCTGCGTTCATAGAGCCACCAGTCGCAACTAGCGTTCCATCTTCTTGTTTTACAGAAATACCTTGTAAATCTTCAAGAACATGGGGCATACCCACCAATGGGAAAACAGTATTGTTTACCCCAAATGGACGACTTTCATCTTTATAAAAGCCTTTAAGGTATGAATAAACCCAATCGGCACCACGCACGCGAGCCACTAAAGTTAAGTCTGGTGGCGCTGCACCAAACCACTTAGCTGCGTCAGCTTCAGGGATAGAGTTTTCCATTAGCTCACCCACTTTAGCATCGGTGAACATATACTTGTTACGCATGTCATCAACTGAAATACCTAAATCTTCAGCAACACGGCCATAGCGTTGGTACTGGGTACTATGACAACCTGAACAGTATTGTTGAAATAAGTCTAAACCACGCTCTAATGACTCATTGTCATGTAGGTTGATTTCCGGATCAGGACTCTTAACAAATTCATTGTTGCCACCAGCCGCTATTGCTAGCGTTGGTAACAATGTAACTAATGCGATTAATAGCTTTTTCATTAGTGCGTCACCCTCGTAGGAACTGGTTTTGTCTTTTCGTTTTTACTGTAAACCCACAGCGCCACGAAGAAGGCAAAATAAGTAAGTGTAAAGATACGCGCTGCAATAGTTAATGTAGGCGTAGCTGGAACCGCACCTAAATAACCTAGGATCAAGAATGAAACGGTAAACTGCGCAATGTTAATCTTATGAACAAGTCCACGATAACGAATCGACTTCACTTTACAGCGATCTAACCAAGGTAATACGAACAGTACCGCAATCGCGAGCCCCATACCGACAACACCTAAAAGCTTGTCAGGAATAGCACGCAAAATTGCATAGAATGGCGTGAAATACCATACTGGAGCGATATGCTCAGGGGTTTTCATTGGGTTAGCCGCTTCAAAGTTTGGCTTTTCAAGGAAGTAACCGCCACCTTCAGGCATAAAGAACAACACGTAACAGAAGACGATTAAGAAACCGGCGACGCCCATGATATCTTTTACTGTGTAATAAGGGTGGAAAGGGATAGCATCAACTGGCCAGCCATTTTCATCTTTATTCTTTTTAACTTCGACACCGTCAGGGTTGTTTGAGCCTACTTCGTGTAAAGCAATCAAGTGAAGGAAAACTAATACAACTAAAACTAGAGGCAGTGCAATAACATGTAATGCAAAGAAACGGTTTAGTGTCGCACCAGAAACAACATAGTCACCACGGATCCACAATGTGAGGTCATCACCAATAAATGGAATCGCACCAAATAATGAGATAATAACCTGTGCACCCCAGTAAGACATTTGTCCCCAAGGTAGCAAGTAACCCATGAAGGCTTCAGCCATTAGCACGAGGAAAATCAACATACCAAATAACCAAAGTAGCTCTCTAGGTTTTTGATAAGAACCGTAGATTAAGCCACGGAACATATGCAGATAAACCACCACGAAGAATGCCGAGGCACCCGTGGAGTGCATATAACGAAGTAACCAGCCGTACTCTACATCACGCATGATGTATTCAACTGAAGCAAAAGCGCCTTCAGCTGTTGGTACGTAGTTCATGGTTAACCAAATGCCCGTTAATAGCTGGTTAACTAAAACAAGTAATGCTAATGAACCAAAGAAATACCAAAAGTTAAAGTTCTTTGGTGTTGGATATTGACCAACATGGCGATTATAGGTCGCCGTCATTGGGATGCGAGCATCAATCCAATCAACGATATTCTTAACCATTATGCAGCTCCTGTGTCGACACCAATGAGTACAGTTCCATCATCGACATATTGATGCGGAGGTACAACTAGGTTCAATGGTGCTGGTACGCCCTGGAATACACGTCCAGCCATATCAAACTTAGAGCCATGACATGGACAGAAGAAACCAGCAGATACACCTTCTACTTGCTCACCAAAGCTATCTGGTAAATAAGTTGGTGAACAACCTAAATGTGTACAAATCCCGACAGCAATAAAGAACTCAGGCTTAATTGAACGTGCAGGATTAGCTGCATACGCGGGCTGTTGTAATTCTTCTGAAGCAGGATCGCGTAATTGACCATCTAATGAACTTAACTCATTTAAAATGGTTTCGGTACGACGAACAACCCATACAGGTTTACCACGCCATTCAACTCGAATTAATTGACCTGGTTCTACTTTACTAATGTTAACTTCTACCGGTGCACCTGCAGCTTTCGCTTTAGCGCTCGGATTCCATGACTTAATAAAAGGCACCGCTACAGCGACGGCACCAGCTCCACCAACTACGGCGGTTGCGGCTGTCAGGAATCTGCGGCGTCCGGTATCGACTGGCGCTTTGCTCATCCACTTATCTCCCAGAGGGTGTTGGAATTCTTATATTTTAATAACTTAGCAACATTAGAATCACTAACGGCTAAATCTATACTTTGAGGCGGGGCTCATTATAGCGAAAAATTAGAACCAGATCATAGTAATTCACACAACTAAGTTACGGGATTTGCGTGTTTTTTTTGCGATGAGCAAAAAATAAGCTACCGATTTGTTCAGTTGTTATGAAGATAAGAACAAACAAAATAGTTAAATTGCTGTAAATAAACAATATTTAATGAAACATACGCTATCTAAATTAGTCACAGCTGATTAATGGTATCAACTGGCAGAAATTCAATTTATTTCGCTGCACAATCTCAAAACGCAAAAAACCCGGTATAAACCGGGTTTTTAATTAACGCTAAATTTCAATTAATGAAATGTTGGCTTATTTACCATCGATAGATTTCATGTATTTGAAGAAATCACTGTCAGGTTCTAAAACCATAACATCACTATTGCCAGCGAAACTCGCCTTGTAAGCTTCAAGACTTCTTAAGAAACCATAAAACTCAGCATCTTTGTTATAAGCATCAGCATAAATCTTCGCAGATAATGCATCACCTTCACCACGAACCGTTAATGCTTTACGTTCTGCTTCAGCCACTTTAACTGTCACGTTAGCATCAATAGTTGCACGGATGATTTCAGATTGCTCTTTACCCTGTGCACGATGCTCTTTTGCTACAGCTTGACGTTCAGCACGCATACGCTGGAAGATACTGCTACTTACGTTGGCAGGTAAGTTGATTTGCTTAACGCGCACATCAACCACATCGATACCAAGATCTTGTGAGCTTTCAGATGCGTTTTCAAGTGCATTAATCTGCAACTCATCACGTTCACCTGAAACAATTTCTTTAATAGTACGACGACCAAACTCTGTGCGTAAGTCATTGTTGATTTTACGCTGTAACAGGCTTTCAGCTGTTGCAACATTACCGCCACCAGTGGACAGGTAAAACTTTTCAAAATCGCTAATACGCCACTTAACATAAGAGTCAACCATAAGGTCTTTTTTCTCTGAAGTAACAAAACGATCTGCAGCGCCATCTAAGGTCTGAATTCGCGCATCTAGATATTTTACTTTATCTATTGCTGGAATTTTAAAGTGTAAACCTGGTGCAAATACACGCGTGACAGGTTGACCTTCAACGTTATCTTTTAAGATCTCACCAAAGCGAGAAACGATAGCACGTTCACCTTCGTTAACGACCATAACAGATGAAAAACCAACACCTAAAATAATTACCAGAACAATCAGTCCTATTCTACCCATGAGTTAGTCCCTCCCTTGGCGTGAACGAGACTCACGAGTCTGACGTCCATCAACTGGCATAGAAGACGTAAGCGAATTATTTGAAGGCGTGTTCACATGCGTTTCAACAACTGGCTCTGCAGGCATAGTTTTAGCTTGATTACCCATCATTTTGTCTAATGGTAAATACATTAAATTACCATTGTTTTTAGTATCAATTAGTACCTTGTTAGTATCTGCCATGACCTCTTGCATCGCATTAAGGTATAAACGTTTACGGGTCACTTCTGGTGCCATTTGATACTCAGGCAAAAGTTTTTCGAAACGAGCAACCTTACCTTGAGCTTCTAAGACTTCACGTTGCTTATACGCGCTAGCCTGTTGCGCCATACGCTCAACCTGACCACGTGCTTTAGGCTCAATTTCACGCGCATAAGCTTCTGCTTCGCGAATGAAACGCTGTTCATCTTCTTGTGCAGAAATAGCATCATCAAATGCATCTTTCACTTCTTCAGGCGGACGCGCTGGTAAGAAGTTGACATCTTGAATTGATAAACCAAGCTTATACGGCTCAAGAATACGCTCAAGTTCAGCCCAAGTATCACGACGAATAGCATCACGACCAGTAGTCAAAATGTCATCCATAGTGTTATGCCCAATCACATAACGAAGCGCACTGTCTGTTGCTTCACTCAAACTCTCATTTGCATCAACTGCACTAAACAAGTAAGAATAAGCATCATCCACTCGATACTGAACATCAAGTTCCACTTTCACTAAGTTTTCATCAGCCGTTAACATGCTGCCTGATGCAGGAATAGAGCGCACTGCTTTAATGTTTACCGGAAACACTTCATCAATAAAAGTTGCTTTCCAATGTAAACCAGGACCAACTTCACCAGAATGCTGACCAAAACGTAAGGTTACGCCTCGCTCTGCCTCTTTAATGGTATAAAAGCCTGAACCACCCCAAATAATTAAACCAATCACCAAAACTACAATAAGGCTCATTGGGTTAAAAGAAGGGCTAGAAGATCCACCTGAACCACCTTTACCACCGCCGAAGCGCTTTGAAAGGTTACGAAATACTTCGTCTAGATCTGGTGGGCCTTTGTCGTTACTGTTTTTGTTTCCCCAAGGGTCTTTTCCCTTGTTACCGGGCTCATTCCAAGCCATTTAGCACTCCATAAGTGGATGAAATAAATGATATTAGCAAATAACGTCTACGTCTGATTCTTCAGAAGAATCCTCAAATATAAACGTCTCTAATTCGCCTTGACTCTGTTTTGTTAATCGGCGCCAATTGGCATCCGATAAACGAACAGACAAAATACAGTTCCCCAGATCGTCGTACTCTTTCTGCTGTATCGCGTCCAGTCGATAAAACTGGCCAAGATAATGTCCAGCCGTAGCTGGAATTTTCAATGTCTGCTCTATAATGACTTCACCGATTAACTCGTTGATAGCCTGCAAGAGCAATTCAAATCCAATTTGTTTTTGTGCAGATACCCAGACTCGCTCTGGCTTACCTTCATCGTCGTAATCGATGCGAGGCACAAAATCTTCCAATAAGTCGATTTTATTACAAACGACCAATTGTGGAATAGTATCTGCTTCAATTTCTTCAAGCACATTTTGAACTTGATCGAAATTCTCCGTCATATTCTCATCAGCACAATCAACAATATGCAATAACAGATCAGCTTGACGTGTTTCTTGCAAGGTTGCTTTAAATGCTGCGACTAAGTCGTGAGGTAAATGACGAATAAACCCAACTGTATCAGCTAAAATAACTGCTCCGTCAGGTAAATTCAATTTACGCAGAGTAGGATCAAGTGTGGCGAACAATTGATCTGCGGCATAAACTTCTGAGGCGGTTAACGCATTAAACAAGGTCGATTTTCCCGCATTGGTGTAACCCACCAATGACACAGTGGATAAGTCACTGCGCTTTCGTGAACGTCGACTTTGTTCACGTTGTTTGTCTACTTTATCAAGTCGGCGATTAATACTTTTAATCCGTCCACGAAGTAAACGTCTATCGGTTTCGAGCTGGGTTTCACCCGGGCCACGCATACCAATACCACCTTTTTGTCTCTCCAAGTGAGTCCAACCACGAATAAGGCGCGTCGACATGTGGCGCAATTGCGCTAGCTCCACTTGCAACTTACCTTCGTGTGTTCTCGCTCTTTGAGCAAAAATATCTAAAATCAGCGTTGTTCTGTCTAACACTCGGCATTGACAGATCTGTTCTAAATTTCTTTCCTGAGCTGGACTCAGTGCGTGATTAAAAATCACCACTTTAGCTTCTGTAGCTGCAACCATAGCTGCAAGCTCTTCTACTTTCCCTGACCCAACAAAAAACTTTCGATCTGGTGAACGCCGACTTCCAGTAATAACACCAACAGAGCGTACTCCTGCTGATTCGACTAATAATTGTAACTCTGTAATGTCTTCTCTACGCTCGTCGTCAGAAAAGTCAATGTGAACAAGTACTGCGGTTTCACCCGCTTCATAGCGATCAAACAAGTAGTAAACTCCTTAAATATTATTCTGATGCAGGTGCTTCATCATTTGGGGTATAGCTCTGAGTACCTTGTGCAGCCACATTAAATGGGCGTGCTGGTACAACAGTTGAAATAGCGTGCTTGTAAACCATTTGGCTTACTGTATTTTTTAACAAGATAACGAATTGGTCGAATGACTCAACTTGACCTTGTAGTTTAATACCATTCACTAAATAGATAGAGACTGGTACACGTTCACGACGCAAAGCGTTTAAAAATGGGTCTTGTAAAGATTGCCCCTTAGCCATTTCAATTTCCTTTTTTTATTTTCAAAATAAATTTTTTGAATTTTTGAAGAATGTTTTATTGTTTAGTTTTAGTATTATACAGCAACAGCTAATTAGCTAGCTAGAATGTTGCATAAGTGTAACTAAATTTCCTTCGGCGCCACTTTCAAGCCAATGTAACTCGGGCCAACTTCTTAACCATGTTAATTGACGTTTGGCTAATTGCCTAGTGGCAGCGGTGCCTTTTTCTATTAAAGTCTCGTAGTCAAATTCACCATCGAGGTACTGCCAACACTGTCGGTAGCCGACACAACGCATAGATGGCATATCTAAATGTAAGTCTTTGCGATCTTTTAATCGTTGAACTTCGTCGATAAAACCATTTTGCATCATTAGTTTAAATCTTTTTGCGATCAATTCATGTAATACTTTTCTCTCATGTGGCGCTATCGCAAATTGCATCACATCATAGGGTAACGGCGCTGACTTTGTTGCCGTTAGCTCAGTCATCGATTTACCCGTAATTCTGTATACTTCTAGAGCGCGAGATAGCCGCTGGGGATCATTAGGATGAATTCTTGCCCCTGCTGTGGCATCAACTTGGCAAAGTTGTTGATGTAATGCATCCCAACCTTGCTCTTCTGCCTCTTGCATAATTTGCGCTCTGATCTGCTCATCTGCAGCAGGTAACGGTGACAAGCCTTCAAGCAATGCCTTAAAGTACATCATAGTCCCCCCTACCAATAAAGGGGTCTTACCACGATTAATTATATCTTCTATTTCAATTAATGCATCGCGACGAAAATCTGCCGCAGAGTAACTTTCACTGGGGTCGAGAATGTCAATTAAACGATGAGGCGCTAAGGCTAGCTCATCGGCATCAGGTTTGGCTGAGCCAATATCCATTTGACGATAGATTAATGCCGAATCAACAGAGATAATTTCACAATTATGCTGCTGGGCCATTTCAATTGCTAAAGCCGTTTTTCCTGAAGCGGTTGGCCCCATTAAAAACAATACTTTGGGCTGTTTGAGTTGGTTCACATTAATTCTCTTCTAACCAGGATTGCCATGGCAATGATTTCGCCTTTGATAACTGCATTTGCTGCTGCTCTGCGGTTAATTGGCTATATTGAAGCCACACTTCAGCTGCGGCTGAAAAATGATTTGCTTGCTGTTTTGCCATCCACAACGCCAACGCTTCATCCGATGGCTGCTCTAATTTAATCCAATCTAATAATTCTGGGATCAACACAGCTAATTGGGTATCTCTGAGATATGGGGGCACATTCTTAATTATCAACTGTTGGTAGCGGATTGAAAGGGTTAATCCTAACCTACGTAATAACTGCTCTCGCTCTTCAAGGATAATTTTCCAGTCAACATCGGCTTCAATTGAAACCGGCATTAATAATGGCTGACCCACAAGCCCTGTTGTTATTTTAGTCTGTATCTCTAATTTTGTAACAAAAATAGAAACTTGCGCGATATCAACTAATAAAATCTGCTGACCTTTAACCATCACCCAGAAGCGACCATCAACAATAGACGGCATAGTGATATGCGCAGACAGATTTGTTTCATTAATTTGCGTTAATGAAGAATTTCCAGCTTGGGTTTGCAGTAATTGTCCATAATTAGCGATAGCCGTTGGGGTTATTTCTACCGTGTCAGCTGTTCTACCACCGCTATAGGGATTATTGCCATTGCTTGTAGCTCCTGTGCTTCCGGTAGCTGCATTATGCTGTGGTTGATGGCTTTGGTGTTGATAGCCCTGCGCTGGCACCGACATGCTGCCAAAGCGGCTGCTCGATAACTCTCTAGGTTGATGTAATTGAGTGGCAGATCCCCGACTTTGCGGCATGTCTTGACTTACTTGCTGCCAATTGCTTATTTCTGCCTCTGATGAATGACCAATTTCCTCGCCAATACCAGTTTGCGCGCCTGTAGGTTTGTTAGCTATACCGAGATCTAATTCAGGTATTTGCGCTAAAACAGACTGCAATGCCTGTAAAATAAAGTCATGCACTAATCGGCTTTGATGAAAACGCACTTCATGCTTTGCTGGATGTACATTGACATCAACCTGATGCGGATCCAGCTCAAGCATCAACACATAACCCGGTTGATGCTGAACTTGAAACTGACCAAATGCCTGCTTTACCGCATGGTTAACTAATCGGTCTCGCACTAAACGGCCATTGACATAAAAATAGCAGCTATCAGTCGGTTGTAAGTCATTTGGTGACTGCAAATAACCCGATAATATCAAGCCATCATGCTGGCATTCTAGGTGCAGAGCATGCTCGGCAAAAGCCCGACCACAAATTTGCCCAAGACGCTGTTTGTATTGAATTTCAGTATTGGCCGCTCGATATTGACGCGCCAACTTACCATTATGGGTTAAGGTAAAATGCACATCGGTTCTGGCGATGGCAATGCGTTTTAACCATTCATCAATATGGGTGAATTCGGTTTTATCACTTTTCAAAAAGCGTCGTCTGGCAGGGGTATTAAAGAATAAATCCACCACTTCAATGGTAGTGCCCTTAGGGTGCGCAGCGGGCGTCACTTTAACGTCCATTTGCGAGCCTGCAGCGTAGGCTTGCCACGCTTCAGTTTGCTCAGCAGGTTTTGATGTTAGGCTTAAACGGGAGACAGAGCTAATACTGGCTAAGGCCTCGCCTCTAAAACCAAAACTTAAAATGGCTTCTAAGTCATCAAGGGAGTGTACTTTTGAGGTCGCGTGACGAGATAAGGCTAAGGCTAACTCTTCCTTTGAAATGCCTTTACCATTGTCCCTAATTTTAATGAGCTTACTGCCACCTTTGTCGATTTCGATATCCACCCGGGTTGCGCCAGCATCAAGGCTATTTTCAACCAACTCTTTAACTACAGATGCAGGACGCTCAACCACTTCGCCGGCAGCAATTTGGTTAGCAAGCTGTGGTGGTAAAATTTGAATAGCCATAATTTACGCTCTTGGAATAACCAGCTTTTGGCCTATCCGTAGGACATCTGATTTAAGGTTGTTGGTTTTTCGAATACTGGCTATGCTGACTTTATATCGCTGGGCAATAACCGATAAAGATTCGCCACTTCTTACTGTATGCTTAGTGTTACTCTGTTTAGCCAATAAGGTGCCTGAAGGTGGGTTAGCGGCAAAATATTTCAGCACACCTTTATGGATCGCATTAGCTAACTTTTGTTGATGGTTACCATTTAACAATAACCCTTCTTCTCTAGGGTTAGAGATAAAACCAGTTTCCACCAAAATAGAGGGGATATCAGTCGACTTTAAAACAGCAAAGCTCGCATGCTCTGGTTTACTCTTATGTAGTTTAGTCACTTTACCTAAACCTGATAATACATCACTGGCAATATGATGACTTTCAGCCAGAGAATGGTCCATCGACATATCGATTAGGGTCATCACAAGATACTGTTCACTATCGGAGTTTTGAATTATGTCTCCAACGCCACCTAATAGCTCGGAATGCTTTTCTTTATCCTCAAATACGCGACCAATTTCGGTATTGGCACGGCGCTTTGATAATACCCATACCGATGCCCCATTAGGTTGTGGTGACGTAAATGCATCTGCATGAATAGAAATCAGTAAATCAGCTCGACTATTTCTAGCCAGTTCCGAGCGTTGATTTAAATTGACAAAATAATCGCCAGTGCGGGTCATCACCGCTTTCATTCCTGGTGTTTTATTAATTTCTCGTGCAAGACGTTTGGAGATCTCAAGTACAATCTTTTTCTCATAGGTGCCTTTGGGGCCGATTGAACCAGGATCTTCGCCGCCATGGCCTGCATCGATAGCGACAATCACATCGGTAGAGCGCTTGCTAGTGTGCACCACCGACTGTACCGCTGCACTTTTACTGGCAGAGTTATCTAAATCGACCACTAAACGATTACCGTAAGGGGCTGTCGGTGTCAGGGCAAACAAATTCGGCTTTGCTGGTGAGTTTAAATCAAGCACCACACGTAAAGTGCCTTTTTTGGGAGGGGAACTAATACGCACTTTTTTGATCAACTTGCTGTCTTTAGCAATATCAGCAAGCTTCACATTGGTTGAAGCTTGTTTTAAGTCGATAACCAAACGCTGGGGGTTTGTTAGCACAAAATAGCTATAATCAGGTGCCGAAGACAAATCAAATACCACTCGGGTTGATTGCGGGGCATCCCAAATTCGCACACTTTCAAGTTTATTAGCTGCAACCTGTAAGGAGCAGAATAATAAACATATGAAGATTATAAATCGTGTCATTTTTTCTAGGGTCATTATTATTTTAGTTAATTGACTTATGCTTACTAGCGTTTGTTTTTAAAGCTTATTATGAACTAATTAGTTATAAAGCTTAGCGACAAGCTGATTACCAGCTCCTGTCATGCCAGTGAGCTCCACCTGTCGTTGCTCTCCGTCATAGCTTAAATGAATGGCAACATCGGCTTCAGGTAATAAGCCATGCCCTCTATCTGGCCACTCGATAATACTAATAGTGTTATCAGTAAAGTAATCGCGGATCCCCATAAATTCAAGCTCTTCAGGATCAAGCAAACGATATAAGTCAAAATGATAAATTTGCATTCCCTTGAGCTCATAGGGCTCAACTAGGGTATAGGTTGGACTCTTTACATTGCCATCATGACCTAAACTTTGGATCAAACCACGGCTTAAGGTGGTTTTACCTGCACCGAGATCACCAGTTAAATAAATCACTAATGGGGCTGAAACCCACAAAGATAATTCAACACCAAGATCAATCGTTGCTTGCTCATCTTTAAGATATTTTTTAATCGAAGTCATGTTAACTTACCAGCACTTGGGAGATTAATCATATAAAACTGCAATATAGCTGAGAATACTAACCTCTTAGCCTATTGCGCTATTTGATGGCCTAAAAAAATAAAGCCAGCTTGATAGCTGGCTCTATATATAAATATTAACATAAAATTGACGCTGGAAAACCGGATTTTAGATATCTTCCATCCGTAATGCGCTATGTACCATACGTTTCTGCTGGGTTTTCTCCACACGAACTAAATCTAATAAAGCATCTTTGATTTCAGTGACCTCAGTGCTGTTAGCGGTTTTTTCTAAAAAACCAATCAAACGGTTTTCTAAATCAAGATGCATCTCGAGTACATCATCTTCACTCATATTGGCTGCTAGAGTCGAGTCTTGGCAGCGTTTTTCAAAGTCTTCGAAGGTGATGTCTTTATACCAAGTTTCAAGCATACGCTTTGGTGCTTCATCAATATAATTTTCAATACTGTCATGCACATGCTGTTGGTGTTGCTGTAGATATTCCAACATCATTTTTACTCTTGTAGAGTCTGCATTGCGGTGTAGTCGGCCATAAAGCTGACCCATGTCTAAGCGTGACTTGGCAATGAACTCAAGCACTTCACTTAATTGTTGGATACGCATAATAAACACTCCATCTGTCACCGCCCTTTGGCGGTCAGTAAAAATAAGATTGTAAAAGCTTGTATTTATTATGGTTGAAAAAAAGTTGAGAATATTTGAGCGAGTTCATATTTTGCATATAAAAAACAAGTAATTTAGCAACAATGAAACAACACCCAGCTACAGCACCCTAAACAATGCATAAATATTGTGCAAGCGGGGGGGGGGTAAACCGAGACATTTTGAACGCAGGGAAAAACTGCAGCGACCTGTCTGTTCATAAAAAGTGTTTCGAACTGATGACCTATACCTTGGCAATAAAAAAGGTATCACTATTTCTAAAAGCACAACTGAGCTAAGAGTGGGTTTATTTTTTTATTTGAAAGGAATGATTTTCTTAAGATTAGAAATTGGAGCGACATATCA